>CAZWKG010000044.1:0-6829 GCA_964634705.1 uncultured Candidatus Bathyarchaeia archaeon
GTCAAGGCGAAGATGATCGTCGAGGGGGCGAACGGTCCTACCACACCCAAGGGGGACAAGATCCTCAACGAGAAGAAGATCATCGTCATCCCCGACATCCTCGCGAACGCCGGCGGCGTCACCGTCAGCTACTTCGAGTGGGTCCAGAACCGGATGGGCTACTACTGGACCGAGGAGGAGGTCGACCAGCGCCTAGAACGGGTGATGAAGCAGGCCTTCAAGGACGTCAACGGGCAGGCGGAGAAGTACCAGGTCAACATGCGGTACGGCGCCTACGCCCTCGCCCTCGGCAGGGTCGCCGAGGCGATGAAGCTCCTCGGCTGGATCTAGGGGTGGCCCTCCACTTTTATTAATTCCCATCGCTCCCTCTTTAGGAACCACGTGCAGGGTGGTGATTCCGTGTATAGGATAGTGACGAAGCGGACGTTGGCACCCAACGTCAAGATGTTCAACATTGAGGCCCCCGCCGTCGCTAGGAAGGCGAGGCCGGGCCAGTTCATCATCCTAAGGATCAACGAGAGGGGGGAGAGGATACCCCTAACCATCGTCGATTCCAGCCCCAAGGATGGGACGATCACCCTGATAGTCCAGGAAGTCGGGAAGACGACTCAAAAGCTGGGGACGATGAAAGAGGGAGATGAGATCGCAGACATCGTCGGTCCCTTGGGCACCCCATCTAAGATCAAAAAATATGGACAGGTCGTCGTCATCGGGGGAGGAGTCGGCATAGCAGAGGCTTATCCAGAGGCTAAAGCTCTGAAGGAAGCCGGGAACAGGGTCATCAGCATAATCGGTGCACGGAATAAGGACCTTCTAATCTTAGAGGAGGAGATGAGACAGGTGAGTGATGAGCTACACATAACTACCGACGACGGATCAAAAGGGCGGAAAGGCTTTGTCACGGACGTCCTCAAGGATCTGATCGGCCAGAGAGAGATCGATCACGTTACCGCCATCGGGCCGACCATAATGATGAAAGTTGTCTCAGAGGTGACCCGCCCTCACGGCATCGAGACCTTCGTGAATTTAAATCCGATCATGCTCGATGGGACCGGCATGTGCGGGGTTTGCAGGGTGACCGTTGGAGGTGAAACAAAATTTGCATGCTTCGACGGCCCAACCTTCGACGGACACCTGGTCGACTTCGACGAATTGATGGCCAGACAGAGGATATACCTCGATGAGGAGCAGCTCTCCATGGAGAGATTCGAAAAGCAGGGCAATTGAGGAAGTGAGCGTGCATGTCAAAGAAGAGCATTCCAATTCCGAAGCAGAGGGTGGAGGAGCGGATCCATAATTTCAACGAGGTCGCCCTTGGATATAATAGGGAACAGGCCATCGCCGAGGCGGAGAGGTGCCTCCAGTGCCCCGAACCTCAGTGTATCAAGGGATGCCCTGTAGAGATTGATATCCCAGCATTCATTAAAGCCATCAAAGAGGGCGACTTTGATGAAGCTATTAAAATAGTCAAGGAGAAGAACAGCCTGCCAGCGATCTGTGGACGGGTCTGTCCACAGGAAGAGCAGTGTCAAAAATGTTGCGTGTTGAGCAGGGCAGGAGAACCGATCGCGATCGGAAGATTGGAGAGGTTTGTCGCCGACTATGAGCGGGAAAGGGGGGTTGAGGCCCCAACTAGGCCGGAGCCCTCGGGTAGAAAGGTAGCCGTTGTGGGGTCTGGGCCCGCAGGACTAACAGCCGCAGCAGATTTGGCGAAGATGGGGCATGAGGTAATTGTTTTTGAGGCGCTCCATGCACCGGGCGGCGTACTCATGTACGGAATCCCTGAGTTCCGAATGCCTAAGAATATCGTTGAAGCAGAGGTAGGTTACGTCAATAAGCTGGGCGTCGATGTCAAGACCGATACCATCATCGGGAGATTATATACGGTTGATGAGCTCCTTAAGCAAGGGTTCGACGCTGTTTTCATCGGAACCGGGGCAGGGTTTCCCAGATTCCTGGGTTTGCCCGGGGAAAACCTAATCGGCATTTACTCCGCCAACGAGTTCCTGATCAGGGTTAACCTGATGAAGGCGTATAGGTTCCCCGAATACGACACACCAATCAAGATAGGGAAAATGGTTGCCGTAATCGGCGGCGGTAACGTGGCCATGGACTCCGCGAGGTCGGCCCTGAGGCTTGGCGCGGAGGAGGTCTATATCGTCTATCGGAGATCGAGGGAGGAGATGCCGGCGAGGTTGGAAGAGAGGGAGAACGCTGAGGAGGAGGGGATCATCTTCAAACTCCTTACCAACCCTGTGAGGTTTCTGGGCGACGAACGCGGATGGGTGAAGGCGATGGAGTGCATCTCCATGAAGCTCGGGGAGCCCGACGAGTCTGGGCGGAGGAGGCCCATCCCCATAGAGGGCTCCGAATTCACGATGGAAGTTGACACGGTGATTGTGGCCATAGGACAGAGACCCAATCCCATCGTTCCGCGAACAACTCCAGGGCTTGAGATCAGTAGATGGGGCACAATAGTGGTCGACGAGGAGACCGGCAAAACCAGCTTAGAGGGGGTCTACGCAGGCGGAGACATCGTCAGCGGCGCAGCCACCGTGATAAGCGCCATGGGCGCCGGCAAACGAGCCGCCAGGGCCATCCACGAATATATCATGGAAAAGAAGAAGTAGTTGCTCTTTATACTCCTTTTTCGGTTTCAATTCTTATACCGAATTTGGGTTGCACTAGCCTAACGATCTCGGAGTCTAAATTGTGTTGCCATAAAAGTGTGTTCGAAAAGCTTTATTTGCCCCCTTCTCTAAACTCTAGGAACTAACTTGTATGGTGTTGAGAATTGGTCCAGGTCATAGTGCTGTACTATTCCAGGGGAGGTCGGACGGCGGCCCTGGCTGAAGCAGTCGCCAAGGGCGTTGAAAGCGTCGAAGGGTCGTCCGCATCGGTTAAGAGAGTCGATTACGCGACGGTTGAGGACCTGATTACATGCAACGCCGTGGTATTCGGCTCACCAAACTACTTCAGCTATATGGCGGGCCTAATGAAGGACTACTTTGACAGGGCTCTGGGCATTAGGAGCAAGGTCACAGGTAAGCCTGCGGCTGCATTCACATCAGGTGGCGGCTCCAGCGACGCGGCCCTCCAGAGCCTCGAGAAGATGATAGCCTCCTTCAGGTTGGAGAAAAAGGCTGAAGGCATCGTGTCCGTGGGCGAACCAGATAAGGCTGACCTCGATAAGTGCAAAGCCATGGGGGCGACGCTTGCGAAGGCCGCATTGGAGAGAGCCGCCGAACCCACCGAGTAAGTATCTTCCTAATACAAACTTCTTCCCTTTTTCTATCGTTTCAAGAGGTTTGATACGCAGTCCAGAGGCATTGCTTTCGACAGAATGAGGCCTCCGCCGTATAGAGGGGGTCTATATCAGACGACCTTCTCGCGAACAGGCTGCTGAGATTTCAATTGTTCAGATAGCCGTCAATTACTTAACGCGGGTTTTATTTGGAAGATTTAAAGCTCTGGGTTACATGTATAGGAGGGAGCTTAACCATGAGCAGCGGGATGTGGGCGGAGAAGTACAGGCCTCAGAGACTGGATGAGATGGTGAACCAGACCGAGATCGTCTCGAGGCTGAAACGTTTCGTCGAGGAGAGGAACCTGCCGCACCTCCTCTTCGTGGGACCCGCGGGCGTCGGGAAGACGACCTCCATCCTCGCCCTCGCCCAAGACCTCTACGGGCCCGGGTACACGAACTTCATCCTTGAGCTGAACGCCAGCGACGAACGCGGCATCAACGTCATCCGGGAGAAGGTGAAGTTCTTCGCCCGCACCGCCGCCATCGCCAGCGAGGTCCCCTTCAAGATCCTCATCATGGACGAGGCGGACAACCTCACCTCCGCCGCGCAGCACGCCCTCCGCCGCACCATGGAGCGGTACACTAGGACATGCCGCTTCTGCCTCATCGGCAACTACTCGGAGAGCATCATCGAGCCCATCCAGAGCAGATGCTCCATATTCCGCTTCAGCCCCCTAAGCGAGGGCGACGCCAAGAATTGGATCCAGTTCATCGCCTCAAAGGAGGGCGTGAACCTTCTGGAGGAGGGGCTGGACGCCATCTACCAGGCTTCGAAGGGCGACTTGAGGAAGGCGACAAACCTTCTACAGGCGGCTGCTGCCACCCAGGGCGGGGTGGTCGACGACATCGTCATATACAGCGTCCTCGGCCGCGTCAGCCCGAAGCGGGTCAGGGAGATGATCAACCTCGGGCTGAAGGGCGACTTCCTAGAGGCTCGGGAGGTCCTGAGGAGCCTCCTCGTCGACGAGGGTCTCGCGGCCGAGGACATCCTGAGGATGGTCTACTCAGAGGTGCTGAGGCTAGGCATCCCGGAGCGGTGGAAGGTCCGGCTCTCAGACGCCATCGGCGAAGTCGACTTCCGGCTGACCCAGGGCTCCAGGCCTGAGATCCAGCTGAGTGTGCTCCTGGCCAAGCTCGTCCTAGCCGGGGAAGAGATGAGCCGATGACCGACCAGAGCCAGCCCTGGACCAGAAGGTTCAGGCCCCGGACCCTTAAGGACCTGGCGGACAACGAGAAAGCCGTGAGCCAGTTTCTCAGCTGGGTCAGGTCCTGGGAGAGGGGCGTCCCTGAGCGTCGCGCCTCCTTCCTTTTCGGCCCCCCCGGCGTCGGCAAGACCTCGAGCGTTGTGGCCACAGCGAACGACCTCGGCTTCGATCTATTGGAGGTAAACGCGAGCGACTACAGGACGCGGAGACGCCTCGACTCCCTCATCGGCAGAGCGGCGATGCAGAGCCGGACCGTCCTGGGCAGGCGCCGCATGATCCTCATCGACGAGCTTGAGGGGATCAGCGGCAGGGAGGACCGTGGAGGTGTCAGCGCCATCGTCCGAATCATAAAGGAGACGAGGAGCCCCGTCGTCCTCGTGGCGACCAGCGCCTACGAGGGGTGGGAGGAGAAGTTCAGGCCCCTCAGGGGCGTCTCCCTCCTCATCGAGTTCGGCCCCGTCTCCTTCGCCGACGTCCTCCAGAGGTTGAGGGACATCGCACAGGAGGTCGGCGTCTCCTTCGAAGATGAGGTTCTGGAGTTCATCTCGGAGCGGTCAAAGGGGGACCTGAGGTCGGCTGTTAACGACTTCGAAGCGGTCGCCCGAGGCAAGGAGCACATCTCCTTCCAGGACGTGGAGTGGCTGGCGGAGCGGGACAGGCAGGCGTACACACCCGAAGCCTTGATGGAGATGTTCTCTGCGAAAACCCTGCAAGACGCAAGGCGGATCTTGGCCTCCGCCTACATCAACTATGACGACCTCTTCGACTGGATATATGAGAACCTCCCCCTCGTTCTCGACGACCCGAGGGACCTGGTCCAGGGGTTGGAAGCCCTAGCCCGGGCGGACATCCATCAGAACAGGGCGAAGGGGACCCAGGCCTACCGGCTACTGAAGTATATGTTTAACGAGATGACCGCCGGGGTCGCCCTGGCGAGGTGCCGCTCAGAGGGCGCCGGTTTGATACGGCAGGCCCGATCCATGGTGATGAAGCTAGGCTTTCCTCAAAGCGCCTTCACCATCTTCGAGTCTCCCGACGGCATAGTCATCAAGCCCGTCCGTTACCTGGGCGACGACTGGAAGCAGGTTAACTCATCGTTTCGGGAGCTGGGGGGGAGGTGGATGCGCGGTGAGGGGGGCTGGACAATCCCCTACTTCCGCCCCCCACAGATCATCTGGCATTACAGGAGGACCTGGCATCGTCGCCGTCTGCAGAGGAGCGTAGCAGCCCGTGTCGCCGAGAAGTGCCACATCTCTTCTCAGGAGGCCGTAGGGGAGGTGATCCCCCTCCTTAAGGTCATCTTCCAGAACGGTGAAGGAATGGCGGATGAGATCTCCGACTGGCTGGGGCTGGAGGAGAAAGAATCCGAGTGGTTGAGGTCCTGATGCCGCTACTCCTCCGCCTCGGTCTCTTTCTTCCTGAAGCTAAACATCAGCTTCTCATACTCGGACCTGATGGCTTCGAGCTGACTCTCCAATCTTGAGGCGAGCTCGGCGACGTCCCCGAACGCAGCCTGCGTCGACTTCACCAGGTCCGCGAGGCGCTCCATCCTAACCCAGATCTCAGGGGAGACCTCGGAGACGCGGCCGCCTCTGAGGGAGAGAATGGTGCTGATGATGGGGGAGGGTGTCGCTCTAACCTCCTTGCAGAGATTGAGGAAGTCCGAGATCTCGACGAGGGCCTGCCTCAGCTCCTCCAAGGCCCTCCGGGAGGCCTCCCTGGGGTCGAGGGATCCGCGCTCCAGCGTCTCTTTGAAGAGTTCGAGGCGCTCGTTTATCCTGACGACATGCCTCCGGATGGTCGGCACCTTCTCAGGCTTTATGATGGAGAGGTACTCCCCCAGCTCCTTGAGGAGTTCGCTCACCATGGTAACCCGCTCTCCCGCCATCTCCCATATGCGATCCGGCGGCAGCCTCTCCATGATGGTGCCCGTGGTGATGTCGATGGCGATCTCCCGCACAACAGCTTCGAGATCGCTTATCCGGTCGTTAAAACGCTCCAGCAAACCAATCCCCCGCCCAAACCCATGGCAGCCGTCTCTGTTCACAGCCCAAATGCGGATTAACATCCTTGATCATCGGTTCTCCTCCGAAGACGGCTTAGACCATCATACGTTTTTCAGTTCTTATCTCTTTCGACCTGCTTGCTTTGAAGCTTATGGTATGGCTTGGCGTCCTAAACCTGGAGGAACTGAGGAAACAGGCTGCAATTTACATTTGATGATTTTAGATACTGCCTTTCGTTGGCTTAGCGTGCACTAAAATGGTGCTCCCGCCGGGATTTGAACCCGGGATCCCGGGCTCGAGAGGCCCGTATC
>CAZWKG010000045.1:0-6819 GCA_964634705.1 uncultured Candidatus Bathyarchaeia archaeon
CTGACCGCGTCGGAAGTATCGAGAAGGGGAAGGACGCCGACATACGCATCCTAGATGGCGGCCCCCTGGAGCTGCGGACCGAGGTGGAGATGGTCCTCATCGAGGGCGAGATCGTCTACAAGGCCTGACGCACCCTCAACCCCACTCGCCCCTCCTATATAGGGTGTCTATATCAGACGACCGAGTGGTGACTTTTTCTGCGGCGTAGGACCCAACGTGGACTCGTGGTCCAATCAAGATAAGACGTCTGTTTGCGGAGTTGGAGTCGAGGGTTCAAACCCCATCGAGCCCGCCACAATGCGACCTAACTCTTCTCGACGCCTAGAAATAGTTCTTATACAACAAGGGCTATGGCTGAGAAGCCAGGGTTACGGATCGAAGACCGCCGGGTGCTGTATGGGTGACATCAAATCTTGCTAGGCATTCAGATGGAACAACATGAAATATGCGCGCCGACCTACTCTGGTCGAATGGAGATCGCATTCGGTGAGGGGGCTCACCTTCAGACGCGCAGTGGGAGTGGATATCTCCTATTGTTAAACTCCGGCGCTTGGTAAAAGCCGTGGAAACTCCTAACTTGCTGACTTCGTCTTCTTTTCAACGGCTTTCTCTGATTTACCTTTTTTAACAGCTTTCTTCGGCCGTTCTTTTTTAGCGGTTTTCTTTGCTTTCCCTTTTTTAGTGGTTTTCTTTGGCCGCTCCTTTTTGACCTTTCGCTTTGGCCGCTCTAATAGGAAGGGACTGTCCACGCCTGCCAAGACGATGGTTGCACGTAGCCTGTCCCCTAACTCGCTGTTTACTCTGGCACCCCATGTCACCCTGGCGCTGGGCGAAACTCTTTCTAAGACTAGTTCTCCGGCTCTGTTAACGTCTTCGAGAGTCATGTCCTCTCCCCCTTCGATGTAAACCAGTGCACCTTCAGCCTTCCTTATATCTCCTAAATCTAGGAGCTGCGAGTTCAATGCTTTATCTACAGCATCCTCGACTTTCGTGTCTCCCGAGCCTTCTCCAAAGCCGATAGCACAGACCCCGCCTCCCCTCATGATGGCTTTCATGTCGGCAAAGTCCAGGTTCATGAGGCCTGGAACGGCTAGCGCCTCTGACATGTTCTTTACGAAAGCTGCTACAAGTTCATTCGCGACACCGAAGGCTTCCTTTAGTGGGAGATTTCCTGCAACGCCCCTCAAACGATTATTATCGATCACGATTACGGAGTCACTGGCATCGATTAGCCTTTTCAACCCCTCTTTAGCACTTTCAAGCCTAGTACCCTCAACCTCGAATGGTATCGTGACTACGCCCAACGTTAGGGCTCCCATCTCCCTGGCGATCTTTGCCACAACAGGCGTAGCTCCTGTTCCAGTTCCACCGCCCAGGGCTGATGTTACGAAGACTAGGTCTGAATCACCTATCGACTTCTCGATCTCTATCGCGCTCTCTTCAGCTACTTTGATGCCCTGTTCCGGGAAGCCTCCACACCCAAGTCCTCCTGTAACGTTGTATCCGAGAAGTATTCGCTTGTCCGCCTTCGTTATGCATAAGTGTTGTGCGTCACTATTCAGTGCGAAAGTCCTTGCGCCTACAATCTCCTTCTTTATCCATGAGACGATGTTGCATCCGCCGCCTCCAACGCCTAGAACGCTTATCTGGGGGATCGCTTCCTTCGCAATCTCTTCTATGCTCATCTCTATAATCGATGGAGAGACCATTTCCGCTTCTACAGTCATGATCTTAAGCCCCCTCGAACGCTAATACCTTTTTGAATAATTAATAACTATTATGAATAAGTAATACTTATTTTAAATATGTTATATTCATATGTGTATTTTGTTGATGTTTGTTGATCAAGTAGATGTTATGTCTTTGTTGCACCTGCGTCGAGAGTGTTACCACAATCAGGAGCGTTTGAGTAGTCTAGAGGAGTAAGGTGTCCTTAAGCTAGCCTTCATTTGGTTTTCCTACATCGGAAGGTGTTGCGCCCTCGCTCTTCGCTGATAGATTAAGCCCCCGTACGATGGTTGACATGGTCAGTCCTTGAAGCAGGTTGGTGGAGAGGACGACTCCGTAGGTGAGGGCGGTCATCTCCTCCAGATGGGGCAGGTTGAGGGTGGAGATACCCAGCACTAGGACGACGGAGACGGCCCCCCTAAGCCCGGACCAGAAGATGCCGAACCTCCAGTTGCTGGGAATCGGCTTCCCAAAGAGCCCCCGAGCTCTGGCTATGCCATCGACCATCCAGTATCTCGCCCAGAGGATGAAGATGGTGAGGGCGACCACGGGCCACATGAACTTCACCAGCAGTCCTAGGTCGAGGTATGTGCCTACGAAGATGAAGGCGACGCCTGAGGCGGTGAAGGCGACGAACTCCCACATGGCATCCAGCATCTCCTTCGTCTCGTCTCCGATGCCTCCGAACCTTCTGCATCTGTAGTTGATTATGAGGCCTGCGAGGACCGTCGCGATGACCCCGCTCGCGCCCAGTTCTTCTGCAACCCTGAAGACGCCGAAGGCGGCGAGGAAGGAGAGCATTACCTCCACGAACTTATCGTCTGTCCAGCAGAAGATCAGGTGGACGATGTACCCCCCGGCGACGCCTATGAGGATGCCGCCAACGATGGATATGATGCTTATCCTCAGGATGGAGAAAGGGGCCATTGCGCCCAAGGAGATGGCGGATACCAGAATCGAGTATACGACGATGGCCACGCCGTCATTGAAAAGGGACTCCCCCGCCACGAGGAGTTCGAACCTTTTGACGACGCCCAGACTGCGAAATGTCGCAATCACAGCAACGGGGTCTGTGGGGGCGATGATGATTCCCAGCAGGAAGGCCTCCAGGAACGTGAAGCCCGATAGAAAGTAGGCGAAGAGGGCCACGGCCACCACCATGATGAGGGTGCCGGCGACGGCGTAGCTTAAGATGATGTCGGAGTCGTCTATCAACCCGTCGATATCAAGGTTGAGCGTCTCCTCGAAGATGATGGGAGGCAGCAGCAGCGAGATGACGATGTCCGACGAAATGCTGAACAAGGGGAACTGATATAGCGTCGCTAGCAGCCCGGCGAAGATAAGAGCGACAGTGTAGGGGACGCGGAACCGCCTCGCGAAGAGGGTGATGACTGTGACCAACAGAAGTATGTTAAGGATGGCATCGAACTGGGTGAAGGGCTGTGTCATCTCCTCCTTCACGTTCTCCGTAGATTAATTATTTTCGCTCTTGCCTCCGACTTAAACCTTGAGTTCAGCCCTAGCTGACGGCCCTAACAGCATGTAGAGTCCAACCCTTAATGTCTCTCCACCCTCTTCAATGGTTTAAGAAAGGGTATAACTTAATGTGTGTCGTGGTTGGTTACCCCTAACTAATTAGAGTCCTTACCAACCTGCCTCCACTGCAACCCAAGCCCAAGGTAGAAATATGGTGGGTCTAACACAAATCCATTACAACCCTCTCAACTTCAATCCACTATGTTTATGACTTCACTTAAACAAGTGTTAACCTCCGATCTGAATAAACCAAAGACTTACGGAAGATGATAGATGATTAAGACCGCGAACAGTGGATTCCGGAAACGCCCATCTACGCTGTGTAGCCGAGCCTCCTCAGCCGGTCCTCGATCAGGGCCTTCTCCTCCTCATCGAGGCCGATGCTCGGTGCCTTCCTTTCGCCGGAGGGTATTAGTTTCTCCCTTTCTAGGATTTCGGCGTCCTCGGTGAAGATCTCCTCTAGGACCCTGCCGTCCATATCGCCGGGCGGAGGTATCCCGAACAGGCGAAGGATGGTGGGGGCGATGTCTATGATCTGCGCCTTCTCCGTCCTGCATCCCCGCTTGATGCCGGGGCCTCGGGCTATGAAGACGCCGTACTTCTTATGTGTACCTGTCCAGCCCGTCAGCGGCGAGCCGGGCTTAAACAGGTTGCCATCCCCCACCTTAGCGTCAACCTCGCACATTCCGTCGTCGACGATGAACACGATGTCAGGGGCCTCCTCAAGGTGGGATCCGGAGTAGGCCTCCTCTGCCGTGTAAACATCCATCTTCAAGCGTTCGTCCGTGGTCGGATCGGTGAGGCTCTTAAGCTCGTCAATGATGGCGCGGCGGAGCCCCTCGCGCTCCTCCTCCAAAACGCAGCCATGCCTCATCCCCCCCTTCATGTTGAGGTAGATGTGCCCGAAGTGGGGGGTGTGGACGCAGCTGAAGGCCTTTGTCCTCGCCCAGTCTACCCTCCCCTTCAGCCGCTCGTCCGACAGGTATGAGTACGCGTACTTCCAGATCCTGTCTCGACCCATAACCTTGTTGAGGAAGACGGTGACGGGGTGGAGCAGCCTCTTCTCGCCTAGTAACCGGTATAGCCTCTCGAGGAGCCTCCCCAGCTTTACGATGATCTTCTCATTGATTATACGTTTCATCCGGAGGTAGCCTCTCCTGCGGAGCCACTCGTTCACGTAGAAGGTCCTCTCAAGAGGGCCGAAGCCGTGATCTGAGACCACTAGAACGAGTGTGTCGTCCCCGAAGAGGTGCAGGATCCTCCCGATGACCCTGTCCAACTCCTCCCAGTAGGCTTCTATGACCTCCCTATCCCCCCAGAGGACGTGCTGCAGCCTGTCGCCGCTGGTGAACACGACCATGTAGAAGTCGCAGGAGATGGACTTGATGAGATGCTCCGCCGCCCTCCCCCGTTTCTCTGTCACCTTGTACACATCTTTGATGAAGTGCTCTTCGTCGAAGTATTGCCACTGGGGGACGTCGATCTCGTATTGGGAGACGGTGTTGTCTAGGTCGGCCGCGAGGGTGGACGGATAGCTGAAGGGGCTCCGCTTCGACGGTGTCATCATCCCCGTCACCATGAAGCCGTTCACCTCCTCAGGCGGATACGTCCCGGGCAGATTCATCACGCCTGTCCTGACGCCGTACGCGTTCAAGATATGCCAAAGGGGCATGTTTCCGCCGTAGCAGTAGCCGTTGGGCTCAACGCTGTAGCCCTCGCGTCGGAGGAGGTCGAAGACGCCGAGCTTCCCCGGGTTCTTGCCCGTAACCATGCTTACCCAGGCGGGTATGGTCACGGGCGGCAAGGTGGACTCCAGAACACCGCTGGAGCCCTCCGTCATAAGCCTCGCCAGGTTCGGGAGCCTCCCACATCTCACCATGGGCTCTATGATGTCGAAGGAAGCGCCGTCTAGTCCCAGGACGAGGATCCGCCTATCAGCGGAAGCTCCCTCGCAAGAACCCGGAGAAGACACCATATTGTTAATGAAAATAATTATAATTATTTATAATTTGCATGTGCTGCTGTTAAGAGCCGGAGATGGGACCCCCTTGAGAGCAGCGTTATTAGATGGAGAGCAATTGCATGTGGTGATCGACTGATGATCCGGCACCCTGAGAAGGTCGCCTTCGTCTCCCACTGCATCCCTAACCAGGCTACGAGGGCGCGGTGGAGAGGAGGCGGGGCAAGACGGGAGAGAGGGATGCTCCAGGACGCCGTCGAGGTTCTCCTCAGGAACGGCGTCGGCGCCGTCCAGATGGAGTGCCCCGAGTTCAGCCTCTACGGCAACCCCAGGCCGCCGAGGTCGAAGGACGGCTACGACACGCCCGAGTTCAGGCAGCGGTGCAGGGGAATCGCCGAGCACGCCTGCGACCTGATGGATCGCTACCTCGCGAAGGGGAGCGACTTCGAGGTCACGATCGTGGCCGTGGTAGGGGTGGAGAACTCCCCAAGCTGCGGGGTGAGCAGGGTCCCCATGACTGTGGAAGGGGAGACAGTCAGCCGCCCGGGCCGAGGGCACCTCATGGACGCGTTGGAGGCGGAGATGCGCCGCCGAGTGATCGATGTTCCGATGATCGGTGTAACCCTCAATCCCAAGGAGCGGGAGGACTGCCTGCGAAGGCTCGAGGCTCTCTGCTCTGAAGGCGTCTGAGCTTCTTATTCGCAGACCCTACTTAGTGGAAGCCCACAACGGATAAGCGTGTGCTGATGGAATGTGCTAGACGTCAACGCCCTTGAGGCGGGCCATCAGATTCTGGGGCCTCGGCCTGTAGGTGAGGGTAGGGAGGCACAGCTTACATGGCTCACCTCTGATCTCCTCCGCCTCAAGCCACTCTAAGGCCTCTGCTAGGGTGGCCGAGTAGTAGACGCCTCTCCTCTTATCGGGGTTCATCCACATCACTGTGGCGCAGTTGGCGCGGTGTATTCTAGCCCTCTGGTGGACGATGTTCAGCACGTAGCCGCCCCTGCCTCGAAGCTGTCTGAGCTCGGATCTTTTGGAGAGGCGGCGGACGTTCATCCTCACCATGAAGTCGGGGGTCGCCTTTTTCTTTCTTTGGGATGTGATCCTGGTTCATCTTCTCTTTGAATTGGTATACAGCCCGCCTTTTTTATCGGTTATCTGTTCGAATAGATGGTGCGGAGGATAGGCCTCTAACTCGGATTTATAGTATTTGACAAAACAGATTGAACAATTGAAAAAATTCGCAGCATATTTCTTCTTTTTTCTTGGCGATTTGGGGGAGTTTTGAAGCTTCTTCGTAATCCTTTGTCTAATCTTATCTCACGCCTTCCGTGGCCTAATTCTCGTTTTTTGTGGATATCCGACCCCAATCTGCGGTCGCTTTTCAAGCCGTTTCTGAATCCGATAGTTTTTCTCAGGCAACTACGGCACCCCGTTCCCCCCTCCTCTGCTGCGGCGGCTCAGAGGGTTCCTCTCACGCTCCTGCTCTCTGCCGAGGGCTTCGCCTTACGGGTCTGCTCCTCCCTCTCGAGCTTGCGGGGGACCTGCTCGGCTCTGCGCTTCCACCTGGTGCTTTTGATGTAGCCCTCGATCTT
>CAZWKG010000046.1:0-3622 GCA_964634705.1 uncultured Candidatus Bathyarchaeia archaeon
CCAGGTAATTCGTCAGATCCCGCTTTATTAAAGGGTGCTGTCTAGAGGCTTCAAAGGAGAAGGCGAAGGTGCTGATTTTCAACTAAGCGTCCCTAACGATGAGTTTGGCATTGTCTCGGACTGTAACAATCTCTTTCAATTTGTAGTGTAGTTCTCTATGAGAAACGTCTGATTATAATCAACGATTAGATCGCCGGCATGAACGATCTCTTCCTCCCATACAAGCTGCCCCTCGCCCTTGGCATTCGCGAAAGGGAAATTAAACCATGGGAAGAGGACTGCCGAGAAAATTAAACCTAAAAACCGACAAAGCAGGAGGTTCCCATAGGCCGTTTTCATCCATTACTTCTCCTCGGCGCGGAACATTGCAAGCCCAAGGTACTGTCTGTAAGCCTCGAAGAAAAAGGCAATGATACTGAAGATGCAGACGGCGACGGTCACCAGGTCCCTGAAGTCGCCCCTCCACGGCCAGAGGACGAGGTAGGAGGCTAGGATGCCGGAGAGGAGGGCGCCGTAGACCACCATCCTAGGTATGAGCATGCCCCGCAGCATGAGGAAGCTCCGCAGGGTCTCCAGCCTCTCCTCGTCGTTGGTCCTGTACTTCCCGTCGACGGTGGCCTCGATGAGCTCCAAGTCGAGGAGCTTGTTCACGTGGTACTGTGCGAGGCTGGGGGTCGAAAGCTTGAGGGCCCTCCAGATGTCCCTGACGCCGATGGGGCTGCCGGATGTGAGGATGCAGAGGTAGACGTCCCATGTCCTCCCGTAGATCCTCTTGTTCGAGCCCGCCATCTCGAGTCTCCCTAATCCCATGCCTCCATATGGTGATTAACCTTTAAGACAGATCGACGCTTCCGAGCTCGGCTAAGTCGGTTAGGCTGTTCATCTTGATGATTCTGTCTGAGATGGTGTAGAGCACGTCCCCGATGTAGAGGCTCCTCTCCACCGTGTAGGCGGAATGGTGCCAGTAGATCTCATCATCGCCTGACATGTCAACGTGGGTAACTCTCCCCCTGAGCAAGATCCCGCCCTCGGGAGAGATGTCAAAGACGTGGGCGCCCTGGAAGACATAGTGTTGGTATGCGGAGTGGCTGGTTTTGCTCTGGTAGACCACGTACTCTGATACCAAGATGGGTATGACCAGGAGATTCCTATCCCGGCTGAAGAGGAAGGCCTTGTGGTCTTCTAGGGCAGGGGAGTCGGTGCCATAGTCGCCGACGACATACTTGGCCATCTCCCTCGGCCTGGAGACCTCGCTGACATCGAAGAGGGAGACTTTCACCCCCTGTTCCCCGGCAAACCCCCCCTCCTCCACCGTCTCCTTGCCCAGCCCTATCAGGAGCCCTTCGTCGTAGGGGTGGAGGTAGTTGGAGTACCCCGGGATCTTCAGCTTGCCCAACACCTTCGGATTGGTGGGTTCAGCTAGGTCTATGACGAAGAGGGGGTCCATCACCTCGAAGGTCACCAGGTAGCACCTGTCGCCCATGAACCGGGCCGAGTATATCTCCTCCCCAGGCGCGAGGCCCTCCAGTTTGCCGACTATGCCGAGGCTGGCGTTGAGGATGTAGACGTTATTAGTTATGGAACCGCCATTTTTCGACGCCCGCCAGCCTGTGGTCGCTATCCTGAAGTACCCCTCATGCTCGTCCATAGAGAACTGGTTCAGGACCCGGCCTGGGACGCTGCCGTCGGCGACGTAGGATATCGCCCCCTCCTCTATCCTGATCTTGTAGATTGTGGTCTGCTCCTCCCAGCTTCCAGCGGTGATGTAGATGTTGCCGTAGGAGACGTAGATGTTACTAGTCCTCCCCAAGAGGAAGGTCTCGGAGGAGACGTCCTCCTCTGGGTCTTGGGTGTTGACAGCCAGGACATGGGTGAAGTAGAACCGTGTGTCAGAGTAGTTCGAGTAATAGATCTCCTCGGCATTCACCTTCCACCACCGGCTGCCTGAGCGTATAGTGGGCAGGGCAACCTCCCCGTCGGAGAGGTGGGCCCGTTTCTTCGCGATAGCGTAGACGTAGTCGCCGATCATCCGTGAGTTGAAGTAGTCACCTTCCACGGTAACCTTCCTCTCCAGTTCAGGCGAGGCCCTGTCTGAGATGTCGTACACTTGGATGATTGTCGTAGGCTTGAGTTTGGGTGGAGGTTCAAACCCCACGAGATCCCTATAAACATCCTCAGAAAAGGCTAGGAAGACGACCAGTTTATCCCCGCTCACGAACATGTCCCTAATCCCATGGTATAGATGAAGCCTAGACACGACCTCAGCGTCCTCCGGTGGGTAAGCCCTAACGATTATGAGCGCATCGTCCCTGGCGAGGTAGATGTAATAGCCATCTGTCTTCACCAGGTCGGCCTCATCGACGCCCTCGACCTGAATGTTCGTTCCAGAGAAATCATGACCAGCAACTTCTCCCGAAATGGCTGCGTCAGCGGCTGCTTTGGCAGCGTCAGCTGCCGATTTGGCAGCAGATGCAGCCCCTTTGACTTCAGAAATTTCAGAATCTAGGTAAATGGAGTGGCCCCTTCCCATAAGGGCAATATCTGTCCTGCTTTTCAGGAAGTTCTTTAACTCATCGTAGGACGAGAATCTCTTCAGCGAGCCGGAGGGCATTAGGGTGGAGGTGGAGGGCTCGGGTGTGTAGATGCCGCCGAAGTTCCACATCCCACCGCCCAGAATGCTGCCGATGACGAATGCAGTGATGGCGTACGCCACAAGCTGTCTCTTATCCACATACACAGCAAAGACTATATGCCTCAATTTGACCGCTTTATAACAGATCTAATACTCGATTTAATACTAGGTTTTAGAACATTTGTTCAAAAACATAGAACAACGGATATCCGAAATACAGCTTTCCTCTGGGGAAAATATTAAGGTCCTCTCCGATAGATCAAATATCTCATACAGCCTTGGAGGATTGAGATCATGCATATCCTGCTCGTCGCATCATCGGACACGCCCTCGACGCTGGACGCGGCCTGCGGCTTGGCTGCCGCCGCCGTTGACAGAGGCCACGAGGTCACCATCTTCTTTCACATGGGAGGAGTCACTCTCCTCGAGGCGTCGCGGGCTGCCGGCCGCCTCGCCCCTCTCATCTCATCAGGTGTGAGGCTCCTCGCGTGCAGGACAAGCGCCAGGGAGCGCGGCATGGAGTCCGAGGACGACCTGATGGAGGGCTCAGAGATGAGCAGCCTCAGCGAGTTCGTCGAGAAGCTGGACCGCTGTGATAGAGCCCTCTTCCTCGGCTGAGGGGGAGTGCCTCATGGGTAGGGTGATGTTCATCATAAAGAGCGGGCCAGCAGGATCCCAGGTCGAGGAGGCGCTGCGCCTCTCCGCCGCCATGCTTGGGATGGACTACCTGCCGGTCCTCGTCTTCGTCGATGACGGCGTAGAATGCCTACGCCGCGGGGCGTTCAATGACTCTGGTCTATGGGATTACCTGAAGGCGGCTGCGGACCTCGCCGGGGTCTATGTCCTCTCCGAATCTTTGGAAGGGCGCGGGCTGTATGTCGACGAACTCGACCCAAGACTCGGGGTGACACCGGTGGATCTGGCCCGGTTTGCTGAGATGACGGCGGAGAGCTATGTGATCGCCGCCTTCTAGGGGGAGTCGGAATGCGG
>CAZWKG010000046.1:3722-6722 GCA_964634705.1 uncultured Candidatus Bathyarchaeia archaeon
ACCTCCCGGGTGGTCATCGGTCTTCCCGCCGACCTCAGCACGGACAGGATCAGGTTGACGGCCTCATCCCTCTCGAGCCGCCTGTAGCCCATCACTATTTAGATGTGTGGGCGACCTTTTATCTCCTACGCCGCCGTCTGTGGCACGGGCACTGGCTTTATGAAGGCCTCTCTAAGGAACCGCGTCCGATTGAAACTGATCTACGGCATAAACGGCAGCTTCGGGAAGCGATTCGCCGATGTTGCCACCTTCAACGGTAGAGCCGTCACCATCTGATGCTGAAGTTCTCAAACTCATCGGTGGGCGGCTCCCGCTTGATTTCCAGTCCGGTAACCAATGCCGACGGTGGGCCCCTCCTGCACCACTGGATGAGCTCCTCGACGCGCTCCTCCTCCCCTTCGACGACTGCCTCAACCCTGCCGTCCGGAAGGTTCCTCACCCAGCCGGTGAGTCCCAGCTTCCGGCCTCTCCTCTTGGTGTTGCTCCTGTACAAGACGCCTTGGACCCTGCCTGAAATGTAGATGTGGACTCGGATGACGGCCAATTCCAGCTCACCCCGCTACGCCGTACTTGGCTGAGATGTAGCAGCTGCCTTCCTTTGAGACCATGCAGGGACCGACGGGGGACTCAGGGGTGCAGGCCTTGTTGAAGAGGGGGCAGTCCCACGGGTAGATGAGGGCGCGTAGCACCTCGCCGCAGCGGCAGCCCTCGGGCATAGCGTAGCTCGCCTCCATCTCGATGTCGAAGCGCCTTGAGGCGTCGTGCTCCCAGAACCGCCGCCTCACGGCAAGTCCCGACCTGGGTATGGTGCCGATGCCACGCCACGCCGTGTCCACCACCTCGAAAGCCTCCTCCATCAGCTCCACCGCCTTCGGGTTCCCCTCCTCCCTCACGGCGCGGCTGTACTCGTTCTCGATCTCGCCCTTCCCCTCGATGAGCTGGCGGAGGATCATGGCGACGGCGAAGAGGACGTCGAGGGGCTCGAAGCCCGCGATGACCTGGGGGACCTTGTGGCGCGCCTCCACCTCCCTGTAGCCCTCCACGCCGATGATGGTGCTGACGTGGCCGGGAGTGATGAAACCGTCGATTTGGGCCTCCCCGGCGTCGAGGAGGTGCATCATAGCTGGCGGGATGAGGAGGTGAGCCGGGTAGACGCCGAAGTTCTCCGGAGGGCCAGAGATGAGCTCAGCAGCGGTGGTAGGGGCGGTGGTCTCGAAGCCGATGGCGAAGTGGACGACCTCGTCGCCGAGCCTCTCAGCGATCTTGACGGCGTCATGGATGCCGTAGACGATGCGGATGTCTGCACCCCTCGCCTTCGCGTCAGCGAGGGACCCCAACCCAGAGGGGACGCGGACCATGTCCCCGAAGGTTGTCAGAGTCACGCCGCTCTCGGCGAGCCTGATGACGGAGTCAATGTGGTTCGGCGGGACGGTGCAGACGGGGCAGCCGGGCCCCATAAGCACCTCGACGTTGGGGGGCAGCATGCTCCTGAGCCCATATCGGGTTATAGTGTCCTCATGGGTGCCACAAACGTGGACGATCCTTATGTGACGTCCCCCTGCTAGGTCCCTGACGAGTTTGCAGACGTCCTTGGCCATCTTGCTGTCGCGGAAGCTCTTGACGAAGGGGAACATCTCTAGAACCTTGAGAGACTGTAGATATAAAGGGTTCACAGTTAAGAAAGCAGGCATCGCAGAGGTTATTAATCTGGATTCGTTTTGATTGTGGTGTCAAGGAGCGTTTCATAAAGGCATGAGCGATATCGACAGAAGCTTGCTTGCAAAGCTTGAAGCGATCCTCTACGCGTCGGGGCGCCCCGTAAGCCTGACGACCCTGTGCGCCCACCTCAGGCTGGACTCCGAGAGAGAGGTTTCAAACCTCCTCCGCGAGCTCTCTGAGACGTACGAGAGGGATGGTAGCCCACTTGAGATCAAGGAGCTCCCTGAGAGGAGGGTAGTCCTACAGTTGAAGCCCGACTACACCAAGCAGGCGCAGCGCTTCTCCATGAAGCCCCTCCTCACCCCAGGACCCCTCAGAACCCTCTCCTACGTCGCCTACCATCAGCCAGTCGAGCAGAAGGAGGTGGCAGAGTCCAGGGGGAGCCATGCCTACAGGCATTTGAGGATGCTGGATGAGATTGGGCTCATCTCGCGGCAGAAGAAGGGGCGGGCCACCATCATCCAGACGACCCCTGACTTCGCCGACTACCTCGGCCTGAGCAGGGAGCGCTCCTCCATGAAGCGTCAGCTCCGCCGCCTCTTCAGGACGCTGGAACTCAAGGAGCTGGAGAAGAAGGAGTAAGCCCCACCACAGCTTCTGCTCAAAACGGGAGTCTGAGTCGCTCCTCGTCTGCTCCAATTGTTCTAGCCGGAACGGGAAGGCGCCCAGCCCGTATTCGGAGCCATGTCTTCCGCAGCCTCGGCAAGCCCAGTATCAGGAAGAAGAGGTTAGAGCACATGATCGGATAGTTTGATGTCCACCTCAAGGAGAAAACGACTGATAGTCAGCATCCCAGCTGGCCTCGATCTCGAAGCCTGTGAATGTCCGCAGTTGGTCGACCTCGGCTTCCACCTCCTCGAAGTTTTCCTCAGATAGCCTGTTAAATGGCGAAAGCTCCAGTCTCCACAAGTTTTTCATCTTTTTCAGGGTCCATGTCCCCTGCACGCGGCCGTCTATCATGATCGTCGCGGCTACATCACCCCTCAGCAGGAAGATCCTGCTCCGTATGCCTGGTTCGATGAATCTGGTTTTGGCCTTGTGCCCCATGATGAGGGCGTCGAACTGAGGCAGCAGCCTAGCTGGTGCGTATCCCTCTTCAGCTCCGAGGAGGGCGGATGCGTCTTCTTCGAGGATCAGAAGCGTTCCCCTATGTTCGGCGACTTTCACCTCAACGAGCGAGTCCGACATGGAGTCGAAGACGGGTCTGGCTTCCCGCACTCTCATGCCCGTCCAGTAGGCGAAGTCTCCGATGGACGCAGGTCCGTATGCCCTCAGATAGCT
>CAZWKG010000047.1:0-6697 GCA_964634705.1 uncultured Candidatus Bathyarchaeia archaeon
CTCATGTCGGGGTCGATGGGTGCAGGGCTACCGCCGCATTGGCCTGCGACGACGGTCGTGATCCCCTGTGCCAGGGTGCTCTCCATCTGCGGGTATACAAGCACCCCGCCGTCTGAATGGCTGTGGGCGTCGATGAACCCCGGCGCCACCACGAGGCCTTCGGCGTCGATGACCCTCTCGGCGTCTTCCTGAGGCAGCTTCCCAACCGCCGCTATCTTCCCGTCGGCGACGGCCAAATCCTCATGATACCACGGGTTGCCTGCACCGTCTAAAATCCTTCCCCCTTTGATGAGCAGATCATAGGACAATTGGATCCCATAGATTGGAGGGGAACTGAGGGGATTTATGTTCTTCCCCAGATGCCATGAACGGAGGTGGAGTCGGCTGTTAGCTGTTGTTCAATTTGTACAAAGTTATGGCGTATTTATCGGTCGCCGCCTCCACCACCCTCATCAGTGCGTTCCTGATCTTGGTGTCCTCAAGCCGGTAGATACCCTCTCGATGGCGACGCCTCCAAAGTTGGTTTTTAAAAACTTTTATCCTCTGTAGACGAATTCTTTGAGCAGTATGTCCGTGCTGGAGGTATCTGCCTTCGTTGAGGGGCAGATCGAGGCTGTGAGGAGTGTCTTGGGCGGTGAGAGGGCGCTTATCGCCGTCTCGGGCGGAGTCGACAGCACTGTATCCGCCGTCATCACCTACCGAGCCATCGGCGAAAACCTCGTCTGCGTGTTCATCGACGACGACTTCATGCGCCTCGGGGAGCCTGATACGGTGAAGGCAACGCTCTCTGAGCTGCCCCTCAACCTCCCAGTCAAGATCATGGACGAGCGGGAAAGGTTCATGGAGGCACTGATGGGGCTCAGCGATGCGGAGGAGAAGCGGAAGGCCTTCCGTGAGGCCTTCTACCAGACCCTGGGCGAAGCCGCCGAGAGGGAGGGGTGCAGGTTCCTCGTCCAGGGCACTATAAAGGCCGATGTGGTTGAGACTGAGGGCGGCATCAAGACCCAGCACAACGTCCTTGAGCAGATCGGTATTGACCCAGTCGAGCGGTTCGGATTCAAGGTCATCGAGCCCGTCGCGGCCCTATACAAACACCAGGTCAGGGAGGTCGCCCGGTACCTCGGTGTGCCTCCGGAGATCTCTGAGAGGCAGCCCTTCCCCGGCCCCGGCCTTTCGGTGAGGGTTGTGGGCGAGATCATACCTGAGAAACTGGAGGAGCTGAAGAAGGCAACGGCTATCGTCGAAGAGGGGTTCAAGCCTCACGGCCCAGACCAGTATTTCGCGGCCGTCCTCAGCGGAGAGGCGAAAGATGCACCCCAGATTCTACTAAGGGAAGCAACGGAGGCGCTGAACCTAGACCCTTCACAGGTCAAGGCCAGGTACCTGAAGGAGAAGGCGACTGGGATAATCGACGGTAAACGAGCCTACGGCTTCGTCGCAACCGTTGAGGCCACTGACCAGTCGGGCCGTTCCCTGGATCTGGGGTATGAGGCGCTTGAAAGGATGAGGTCGCGGGTGCAGCAGAATTACCCTGAGGTAACCAGGGTGCTCTACCTCGTCGAAGGAGGGGAGAAGGAAGGCTACATCATAGCGCTGAGGGCCGTAAAGACGAAGGATTTCATCACGGCCTCTCTGGCTGAGATCCCGTGGCCCACCCTAAAGGAAGTGTCAAAAAAGATATTGAACACCTGCCTTAAGGTGTCGAGGATCTACTTCGACGTGACTCCGAAGCCCCCGGCGACCATCGAGTTCGAGTAGATGTCTTATCTCTTTCAAGCAGGGTTACGGGCTATCCTCTGCCCAGCTTCTTCAGGATCTCCATGGCTCCGGCTCTGACGAAGCCCAGGTCGTTGCCGACGGTGATGAAGTTGTACCCCTTCTCCACCCTGTCCATGATTGTCTTCCCCGAGCCCATGTGGACGCCGGTGGCCACACCTGCCGCCACGGAGGCGTCGAACACCTTGTCGATGGCTTCCTGCACCTCGGAGTGCGCCATGTCGCCGATGTGGCCGTGGGATGCGGATAGGTCGGCGGGGCCGATGTAGGTGACGTCGATGCCCTCCACGGACAGGATATCTTCGATGTTCTCCACCGCCTGCCTCGTCTCGATCTGGGCGATGATGAGTATCTCCTCGTCAGCCGTCCTCAGGTATTCGGAGTCGAATAGGGCGGCTCGCCTCGGCCCGCACCCCCTCAGCCCCTCCGGTGCGTACCTGCAGGCCTTCACAGCTATCTCCGCCTGCTCCTTGTTGTTCACCCAGGGGACGACGACGCCGTAGGCGCCGACGTCTAGGGCCCGCTTGATGGCCACAAGGTCGTTCCAGACGACGCGGACGATGGGCGTGGTCCCCCCGCCGCGCATCGCCTGCATCAGTGTCTGGGCCTGGTAGATGTCCAGGGGGCTGTGCTCGGTGTCGAAGACGAAGTAGTCGAAGCCGAGGGCGGACAGGAGCTCGGTGACGATAGGGCTCTCAATCGTCATCCAGACCCCGTAGGTCTGCTCCCCCCTCTTCAGCCTCCTCTTAAGCTCGTTCCTCACATCAAATCCTCCACAAGCAAGTCTATTTACCGTCAAAGGAGTGGATATATATCATTTCCCCGAGAATTTTTCATACAATAGCTGTAGTGGCGCTCTGCATATCAGAGAGGCGGCACCCGCTAAACTTCCTCTTTCTTCGACACCCTGTCCTTGATAAACCAATACGACGCCTGACATATTTTGTAAAGGGCATAGACTCCAAGGAGATTAGCACCAATCACCAGAACAAGCTTCAAAGGCTCCATCTGACTTCACACCCTTTCTACACGAGCGGATATTTAAGTCTCATGTAATGGGGCTTGTTAGCGCAGATACCCCCGTATATTGAAAATCAGTGAGATGTTGAAGGTCTTCGAGGAGCTTAAGATTTCAAGCTAAAAAAAGCTACTTAACGTAGAGCTTGCTATCATGGGTATTCTAAAAAAGGAATGAAAAACACATAGAAATGTACCGTTATACTTGTGCGTGGGGTTTCTAGCCCTCTGTTTCCTGTGTTGAGAGGTTGATCCTCCTTCCCTCTGTGATCGCTTGGGCGATCTTCTTCCTGGCCCGGTGAAGCAGCCTCCAGATGGTGCCCCGTGAGACCCCCATCCGGATGCCGGCCTCCTCCTGAGAGAGGCCCTCCAGGTCCACGAGGCGGAGCGCCTCTAGCTCCGCCGGCTCAAGGAAAATTGGCGGCCTGTCCCCTGCGGGTTGGGGTATGAAAGCCTTCGCGACCGACTGGTGGTCGATATAGACAGGGGTTGGGATGCGGCCTCTCCTTCCCCGCCTACGCCTCCTCCTGGGAATCATCTGTGTTCCGATTACTTCCATAATATTTATATGTTTATGTTCATAACCACATTAATATCTATGTGCATATGCACAGAATAATCATATGGAGGTATGGAAAGGAGAATGGGATGGAGATGAGGAGGCCGGGGTCGTAGCGGTCCCTGGCCTGGTAGAGGCCCCTTCAGCTACCTGCCTCCACGGCAGAGGTCGAGGTGGCTCTTCGGACATGGACGGGCGCTGGGCTACTGTAGGGGCTTCGGATACGGGCGCTAGTGAGTCCCATACAACCCATGGTTATGCTGGAGGTTCCCCTGGCTACCTAGCTGGTGGGGGCCCGCCATTGCGTCCACGGATATGGAGGCCATAGGAGTAAGCGAAGGTATCCTGTGCCGGGGTACATATACAAGGCTATCCGCCGATGATGTGGCCCCCTCCATGGATGGGATATCCTTCGCCCTACTCTATGGCACAGGCCCCATAGTGGATAAGATGCTGAAGGAGAAGGGCGTGGACATCGTTGTCGTTGGAGAATTGGGACCCGGCGCGAAGACCCTGCTTGAGATGGATGGGATCAAGATGATCCAGGCGGCTTCTGGTGTCAAGGTCAAAGATGCTTTAGCTGAAGCTCTCAAACAGATCTAACAGCCCACTCTAAATCCCTAGGCGTTGCGATGCGGTTTAAATAGGTTTTAAATTGAGTTATCCTGCAAAATACGGATTTCCAACGCATAAGGCGTGCTACAACTTTCGGAATGGAATCCACATAGTAAGCGGTGTAGCAGTATATCTCGATGGGCCCATTTGTCCAAGCTTTAACGCCGAGGCTTGGATTCTACTCGATGTCTTTTGACATTGGCATTTTTAATATACGACTTAGCCTAGTGTATGTGTTGAGATGAGAAAAGTGGAAGATGAGGAACTGGAGAGGATCAAAAGGCGGAAACTGGAGGAGATGATGAGAAGGTCCGCTGGAAGAACTGAAGAAGTGAAGCCCGTATCGAAGAATTCGGGTAAGCCCGTCGACTTGACCGATACGACGTTCACAAAGTTTGTCAGCGACAATGCTATGGCTGTGGTTGACGTTTGGGCTCCTTGGTGTGGGCCATGCCGTTTCGTCTCTCCTGTCATAGAGGAGATCGCTAAAGATTACGTTGGAAAGATCGCCTTCGGTAAACTGAATGTAGATCAAAATCCGAGTGTCGCAGCTCGATATGGGATAATGAGCATCCCAACCCTGTTGGTCTTCAAAAATAGTCGACTCGTGGATCGGATCATAGGTGCCATGCCGAGACAAAAATTAGAACAGAGGATAACCCGCCATCTGTAATGCCAAATTTTCCGAACACGAAGATTTATTCCTATAATTAAGGATCGATTAACTTCGTATCGAAGGCGTGATGTGTTTCTTAAACAGAGCTAATTATTATTCCAGCCTTTGGTTCAGCTAAATTCATCAAATTTGTTAATAGAGAGGGTCTATCAGAAAGCTGTCGGCTATATGAGGGCCTTTGAGCTGAGCTTACCACGGAGATCATTAAACACCTCATTGGCCGGAGAGGACGAAGAACCTTTGCTGGGGATTCCTATGATGCAGCCAGTTCTTTATCTGATGGACAGCGGCAGGTAGCGGATTTCCGTTTCTCGTTTCGGAGGGAGGCGATTGAAATATACGTGGTTACAGCCATAGTTTACTGCGATGAGGTCTAGGCTGCCGAGCTACAGGGAGGTCGTGGAGGCCTCGCTTGAGGTCTTCAAGCAGTACGACACAGCCCTCACTCTGCGTCAACTCTATTATCGGCTGGTGTCGAAGCACCTGTTCCCAAACACCGTCAACAGCTACAAGCGGCTGAGCAGGATCATGGTGAAGGCCCGGGAAACGAGGGATGTCCCCATAAACTGCCTCGAGGATCGTAGCCGGAGAGTACTGGGCCGGGGCGACGCCGGCTACATTTCGGCTGAAGAGTTCATCAAGCACAAGCTTGAGAGCCTCAAGGATAGCTGGGAAAAGTTCACTATGCCCCGATGGGAGGACCAGCCCTGTAATATCTTGATCAGCCTAGAGAAGGAAGCCTTAAGTCGTCTCGTAAGCCGCGTGGCAAACCAGTACTCGATACGCACCTTCCCAACTCGCGGCTATCCTAGCTTCACATATGTCCAGAGGATGGCCTCATACATCCGGAACAGGCTGAAGGGGAAACCAACCATCGTTCTCTACTTCGGCGATTTCGACCCTAGCGGCGTAGACATCGAACGAGATCTGACCGAGAGATTGCTAAAATATGGCGCAGGAGACTTCAAGATCCGCAGGGTAGCTCTGACCCGCGACCAGATCATCCTATACACCCTCCCACCGATGCCCGTGAAGAAGAGCGACGCCCGCACCCCCAGCTTCGTCGCTACCTACGGCGATGAGGCCGTAGAGCTCGACGCCCTGGAACCGAACGTTCTGAAGCAGATGGTGGCTCAGTCCATTGAGGAATACATGGATATAGACGCCTGGATCAGAAGGGAAAAGGAGATCGAGAAACTTAAACAGTGGATAAGAGCCAAGCTGGAGAACATGGAGAACCTGATCATAACTTGAGCCTACAGGCACCAGTACGCGCGCAAAAAGATGGGAAATCCTGACGAAAACCTCGAAGACCACAAAATTGATCACTCTGATGTGTATATGACTGAGTCGAAGGGATCGTGGATGCCGGCTCTATTCGGGAAACCAGAGGGCTAACTCGGCCTCGGCCTCCTCTTGGTTCCCTGAGGCGTGGACGAGGTTCTCGCAGGCCCTCCCCTCCTCCGTGCTACTCCTCAGGGAGTCTATGCCGAAGTCGCCTCTTATGGTCCCCTTCTCCGCTGTGGAGGGATCGGTGTAACCAGTGACCCTGCGAACGGTCTCGATGGCATCCTCGCCCCCGAGCTTTAGGGCGACAACCGGCCCCCGCGTCACGTACGTCTGGAGCCATTCAAGGACCTTACGACCGTAAGCCACCGGGTCGGTGATGCCCTCGATGGTCCTCTGGGCCTTCCTGCCGATGGCGCGGGCCATCGAGTCGGGATATTGTCGCCATATCATATCCCCTCCGACCCGCCTGTAGTAGCGTATATCGATGATCTTGAGGCCCGCGTCCTCGTATCTCTGTATGATCTTCCCAACGAGGCGCCGCTCCAGGGCGTCTGGCTTCAGGAGCACAAGCGTCTCCTCGTACATGGGAACCCTCCATTAGGGGTCATCACAGGGGCTTTAACCTTTGCCTGTGGTCAGCGCCTCACGTAGGCCTTCGTCCACTTGAACTTCCTCGGGTCTCTCTTCAGCTTGAGCATGCTCTTACTGCACTTGCCCGAGCAGAACCGTAGGATACGTCCATCCCGGCGGACGAAGCTGATGCC
>CAZWKG010000048.1:0-1475 GCA_964634705.1 uncultured Candidatus Bathyarchaeia archaeon
GGTCTTCTCATGGCTGGGGAAGCCGCTGTTGGCGGCGACGCTTATGAGGGCGACCTTCTTGCCTGCGAACCGTTTATCGTCGGGGTAGAAGCCGTGGGTCCGGTCGATGAAGTCCTTGAGGACGCCGGGCGGCCCCCACCAGTAGACGGGGGCTCCGAGGACGATGAGGTCTGCGCTGTGGAGCTTGCCGACTAGGAGGTCGAGGTCGTCGTCTCTGATGGCGCACTCGACGGCCTCCATGCAGTACCTGCAGCCCCTGCAGTGCTCTATGCGGTAGTCTGCGACCCTCAGGAACTCGGTGTCGGTCTCGGGCAGCTCCCCTCGGATGAGGCCTAGGGCTCTGCGGACGGCGTAGCCTGTGTTCCCGTCCCTCCTGGGGCTGCCGGAGATTCCTAGAACTTTCATATCAAGCAATGAAGGATTGAAAGGCGTATATTTGGCTTTTCAACTGTTTATCTGCGTGTCTATTAATGACATGAAAGTTCAATTTGTTGGAGGAAACGATATAAGCGTCTTCTGTGTTTAGGCTGGTGGCGGGTGAGTGGGGCCTCCCACCCGTTCCGCCTTAGAAACCCCGGAGTAGGGAGGCAGACGGATTGGATGTAAAAGAGATCAGTTTAACGGCTGTGATAGCAGCTCTCTACGCTACCCTCGTCATCGTTCTTGCGCCCGTATCCTTCGGTCCGGTGCAGCTCCGCGTCGCCGACTGCATCATCCCCTTCTCAGCCCTCCTCGGATGGCCCGCAGTGGCAGGCGTCTCCCTAGGCTGCTTCGTCGGTAACGCTTACTTCATGCTCGGCGCCCTGGACATCGTCGGCGGCACCGCGGCAAATCTCGTCGCGGCATCCCTCATCTTCTACCTGAGGCGGCGATTTTTCCCGGCGTGTATCGTTGGCTCCATCACCGTCGGCGTCATCGTCGGCGGCTACCTGTGGATCTACTTCCCACCGCCGAGCATCATGGGCCTGAACATACCGGTTTGGGGTGCTATGGTGATCAGCATCACCCTTAGCAGCCTCATCGCCATAGCTGGCATCGGCAATCTACTTGTAAGGGCGCTGGCCAAATCAGGATTCGTAGAGGTTCTAGAGTCTAGAGGGCTGAAAACCTACCTCATATAGGATGCCAAAGCAGGCATCCCGTCTTTTTTTCATCACAACATTTGAAAAACCAGACCGCCCTCTCTAACTGCGGATATCTCTGGAGACAGCCCCGTTGAACATCAGGATCGTCAGGATGGCCGGCTTCTTCGGCGTAGCCGCGCCCATCGTGGGCTTCATCATGGTCGCCTTATCAATCCGAGCTTCGCCTTGGTTCAGCTGGACGGGGAACGCCCTAAGCGACCTCGGCGTCGCCGGCTTCGGCAGCGTCCTCTTCAACTTCGGTCTTCCTATGACCGGAGCCGTCATGATGATGTTCTCCCTCGGCCTCTTCGAACTCACCGAAGGCTGCAGGGCTGGTCGGCTAGGCTCCAT
>CAZWKG010000048.1:1575-6613 GCA_964634705.1 uncultured Candidatus Bathyarchaeia archaeon
CCCTCGGCCTCTTCGAACTCACCGAAGGCTGCAGGGCTGGTCGGCTAGGCTCCATACTCCACTTAGCCGGCGCCTTCCTCCTCTGCGGCATAGGCGCCTTCCCCGAGACAGCCGGCTCCATCCACTTCTACATCTCCGTCGCCTTCTTCGTCGCCCTCCCACTCTTCCTAACAGCCCTAACCGTCTTCATGGTCTCTCATGGGATGAAGGGATTCGCCGTCCTCACCGCCGCAGCAGCGGTTGTCGCAGCCGGTGTCTGGCTGCTACAGTGGAGCAGCGCGGCCATCCCGGAGGCCTTGTCAGCCCTAGCGGTGGGAGCATGGCAGATTGTCCTGGGCCTATGGATGATGAAGAGAGAAGGGCCTGATTAGGGGAAGACTCGTCTCAGGTCCCTGGGGAAGGGTATCGTGTCTCTGATGTGGTCGAGCTTGCAGAACCACATGAGAACCCGCTCGATGCCCAGGCCGAAGCCGCTGTGGGGTACAGTCCCCCACCTCCGCAGGTCGAGGTACCAGCTGTAGTCGGCGGGGTCCAGGTTGTCCTCGTGGATCCGCTTCAGAAGTTCGTTGTAGTCGTGGATCCGCTGGCCGCCTCCGATGATCTCATCGTACCCCTCTGGCGCTATCAGATCTGCGGATAGGGTCACTTCTGGTTTCCTCGGGTTGGGTTTATGGTAGAACGGCTTGACGACCGTGGGGAAGCCGACAATCCAGAAGGGCAGCTCGAAGTGCTGGCTCAGAGGCTCCAGCTGCTGCCATCCGAAGTCGTCCCCCCACAGCATCTCGACGCCAGACTCCTGTACTTTTTCGACAGCCTCGTCGTAGCTTATCCGGGGGAACGAAGTCTTCAGCTTCAAGAGCTCCTCCGGGTCACGGCCAACATACTTCAACTCCCGAGGCATCTCCCTCGCCAGGGTGTGGCCGATGTGGGTGACAAGCTCGTCTCCCACCTCCATGATACCCTCCAGGTCGGTCCACGGCTCCTCCACCTCCAAGTGCCAGAATTCGGAGAGGTGACGTCGGGTCCGGCTGCTCTCCGCCCGGAAGCTGGGGGCGATGGTGTATATCTTCCCGAGGCTGCTGATCATGGCCTCGGCGTAGAGCTGCCAGCTCTGGCTCAGGTATACCCCCTTCCTCTCGAAGTAGTTGACGTCGAAGAGGGTGCTCCCCCCCTCGCAGGCGGCGGTGATGAAGATGGGCGACTGGATCTCGGTGTAGCCCCACTCCCTGAACCAGTCCCGGGCGGCCTCCATGAGCTTCGCCCTGATCCGCATGATGGCCTGGATCTTCGGGTTCCGCATGTAGAGATGCCTGTTGTCCAGGAGGAACTCGACGCCGTGGCGCTTCTGTGTGATGGGGAAGTCTGGCTGGGATTCGATGACTTTGCCGACGTTGTTGACGGAGAGCTCTCGGCCGTTGGGCGCCCTCTCGTCGACCTTGACGACGCCCCCCAGCTCGAGGACGGACTCTATCGGCAGCTTCTCGACGTTGTTGAAGGTCTCCTCGTCGACGCTGCTCCTATCAAGGGTGCACTGCATCACACCCGTGCCGTCTCGAATCATGAGGAACTGGATGCCGCCGCTGCTCCGCCTGTTGTACATCCAGCCGCGGATGGCGACCCGCTTGCCATCATGCTCCCCGTCCAGAACGTCTGCTATATCAACGACCCCGGACATCTCAACCAGTCGATCTTTGTGATGAAGTGGTTATATACCCTTTTCGACAGGACCAAGAGGCTAGGCGGTCTGGATCATAATGTTTTGAAGGTGGCGCCCCGGGGAAGACTCGAACTTCCGACCGACTGGTTAACAGCCAGTTGCTCTACCTACTGAGCTACCGAGGCGCTATTTCCTCCGCGTACAGTGCTTCCCTAATTAACCTTTTCACCTCATCCGGCTTCCCTCGAGCCCTGATCCTCCTCAGGACCTGCCCCAGCAGGTAGTCGATGGCCTCGGTCCTCCCCGACCTGTAATCGGAGACCGCCTTCAGGTTTTCAGCTAGGACGGCCCTGACCGCCTCCCTCAGCTCATCTCTCTTCATCATACCGAGGTTCTTCCTTTTCACGATGCTGCTGGGAGACTCTCCCGAGCTGACGTACTCCTTGATCAGCTCCTTCGCCAACCTCTCGGAGATGATCCCCTCATCTATCATCTCAAGTAGCTCGGCGAAGGATTCGGGCTCGACCTTGGACTCTCTTAGGGTTAAACCCTCGTAGTTCAGGCTCTTCAGCAGGTAAGTGACGATCCAGTTCGCTATGACACTGGGCTTAGAGTAAAGCTCGCAGCACTCCTCGAAGAACTCCGACAGGTCCAGTCCGGCGTTCACTATTATCTTGCTCTGGAACCTCGGGATTCCGTATTGTTCGGTAAACCTCTCGATCCTGCTGTCCGGGAGCTCCGGCATCCCCTCCGCCAGCCGGTCCACCCAGCCCTGGTTCACCTCTATCTTGACGAGGTCGGGTTCGATTATGTACCCGTACTCCTCCTCGTACTCCTTCTTCCTTAGGCTGTGGGTGGTGTTGGATTCGGAGTTGTAGTGCCTAGTCTCCCGCTCGATCTCGATGCCCATGTCTGCCAGGCTCTGCTGTCTTATAATCTCGTAGTTCAAGGCGTCCTCGACGGTCCTGAAGCCAGTGACGTTCTTTATCTCTACCCTCTGCCCGCCCTCGAGGGATACGTTAGCGTCTATTCTCAGGGAGCCATCCCTGGACGGGTCGTATACGCCTAGGTGTTCCATCATGATGGAGAGCTTAGATAGGAACATCCTGGCCTCCCTTGTGGACGCGATGTCCGGCTCGGTCACTATCTCTACTAGGGGAATCCCGGACCGGTTATAGTCGATCAGGGTATACTTCGCGCTGGTTATACCGCCGCCGACGTGTATCAACTTGGCGGGGTCCTCCTCAAGGTGGACCCTCCTGATCCTTATCCTTTTATCGTCGAGGAGCAGGAAGCCTTCTCGGGAGAGGGGAATCTCGTACTGGGTTATCTGGAAGTTCTTGGGCATGTCCGGGTAGAAATACGACTTCCTAGAAAAACGGATCTCGGGGAGAATATCGCAGTTGAGGGCCTTAGATACAACGATCCCGTGTTCGACCGCCCTCTTGTTCACCTTGGGCTTGGAGCCGGGGAATCCCAAGCAGATGGGGCAGGTGTTGGCGTTGGGCTCCTTCCCCTCGTACTCGGTGCCGCAGCTGCAGAACAGCTTGCTCTCCGTGAGGAGCTGGACGTGGACCTCAAGCCCGATTTTCGCCTTCATCCGTTCACCTCGTAGGTGTAGGCGGCCTGTATCAGCTTCCCCTCCTGGAGGTGATCGGCCATCAGGTGGAGGCCCACCGGCAGGTCGTCGACAGCGCCGCAGGGGACGGAGATCATGGGGATGCCGGCGAGGTTCGGGGCCACGGTCAGGATGTCCATCATGTAGTGCTGGATGGGCTCCATCTCCGCGATCTCACCGAATCTTGGTGCGAATACGGGCATCGTCGGGGCTGCGAGGATGTCGACCTCCTTGAACGCCCTCTTGAAGTCCTCGATGACCCTAGTCCTCACCTTCATCGCCTTGAGATAGTAAGCGTCTCTGTACCCCGCCATTCTGGCGAAAGTCCCGAGGATGACCCTCCTCTTGGCCTCCTCTGAGAAGCCTTGACCCCTAGCCTTCGAGAAATACTCCTCGAAGTTCCCCACCAGCGGCGGCTGGAGGCCGTACCGCAGTCCGCAGAACTTCGCCAAGTTCGTGGAAGCCTCGGCCATAGCTATGATATAGCAAGATGCGAGGGCTACCCCGGTATGGGGCAACGACACCTTTCGGATGTCGGCCCCGAGACTCTCCAATATCTTTATCGCTTTCCATACGAGGCCCGCGACTCCCTCATCTATACCCTCGGCGAAATACTCGCGCGGTACGCCTATGTCCAAGCCTTCGACGGAGTCGACGAGGTGGCGGGTGAAGTCCTCCTGGGGCGCCCGCAGCACCGTCGAGTCGTACTCGTCGGGGCCGCTTATCACCGACAGGAGGAGGGCTGCCCCGGTCACGGTTTTGGCCATGCCTCCGATCTTATCGAGGCTGTTCGCAAAGTCGACCAAGCCCCACCTTGAGGTCCTCCCGTAGGTTGGTGTCAGGCCTACTACGCCGCAGAAGGCCGCGGGGCACGATATCGACCCGCCTGTGGACTCGGCTATGGCGAGGTGCGGGAAATCCGCGACGGCCGTTAGACAGGCTGCTCCGCCGGAGCTGCCGCCGCAGCTCCTCTCGGGGTCGTGAGGGTTTCTGGGGATGCTGTAGGGGGTGTTAACGTTGAACGTGCCGAAGCCGAACTCGTCCATTGTTGTCTTTCCGATTATGAAGGCGCCCTCTCTCCTGCACTTCTCGACGACGGTTGCGTCGAAAGGCGGCTTGTATCCCTCCAGAATCCTTGAGCCTGCGGTTGTCACCATGTTTTTCGTGCAGATGTTGTCCTTAACCGATACTGCGATGCCGGCTAGCCTCCCCCCTCCCTCAGCTTCGAGCCTGTCGGCTATGGTGTTGAACACTTGGAATTTTCGGTCTATGGCGATGGCCCTCTGGATGACACCCTTCATGTGATTCTTGGCCCCTTGAAGTGTCTACCCTCCACGTGCTCGGCGTTTCCAAGAGAATCCCAGTCCCATTGTTCCGCCGAGTCTTCCCTCAAGACGTTCTTCACATCGATGGGCTGGAAGCTCGGCTCCACCTCTTCGGTGTCGACCTCATCCATCTCCTTGAAGGCCTTTAGTATTACCTTCAGCTGTTCCGTGAACTTCTCCAACTCCTCTTCCGATAGTTCCAGCCTCGACACCTTCGCGACGTGATCCACCAGTTCCCTGTCTATTTTCCAGTATTCCGTCAATGTTCATGCCTCCTTCTGAGGGTGGTAGAATCTACGGGGTGGATTGATGGACGTGGACTAGTGCTTCCGGAGGAGAAGTATCGGTAGATTAAAACCCTCACCCGTCATGCCTTCCCCCGTTGTGGGTTATGGGGTCCATATTTAAATTTATAGGTTTATCAGCTGATGAAGGCGC
>CAZWKG010000049.1:0-6492 GCA_964634705.1 uncultured Candidatus Bathyarchaeia archaeon
CGTCTGCTCAGGAGAGCTATGTTCTCATCGGGTTGTAGCTTTTCTGCGAAGTTCAGGAAATTGAAGAAATCTCTTTTTGTTACAGCCCAAAGCCATTCCCTTGGATGGTCTTTGGCAAATTTGAGAAACAGTAACAACAACGTCCCTGCCGCTATTAGCGCGATGCCTACCAGAATCTTGTCCAACAATATCACATAACCCCCTCCCACGCGCAATTGTAACTTACTTGAACTGCTATTTTAACCTACACAATAGAACACCCACGCCGTTTTTATTCCGCGCCTTGAATAGAATCAACCATGGACAAGCTAGACCTCAGGAAGGAACTCAAGCAATTCTACACCGCCAAGAGTAAGCCGAGCATCGTCGATGTCCCCGAGGGCAGGTTCCTCACCATCACCGGGCGCGGTGAGCCCGGCGGAGAAGCCTATCAGGCAGCCCTCAACGCCCTCTACTCCGTCGCCTACACGGTCAAGTTCAGATCCAAAAAGGAGGGGCGGGACTTCACCGTAATGGCCCTCGAAGGCCTATGGTGGTGGGACACACCCGCAACCACCCTCAGAGAGGCGCCGCCCCCGGAGGAGTGGAACTGGAAGTCCATGATCAGGCAGCCCGACTTCATGACGGAGGAGATGGTGGAGGCCGCGAAGGGGGAAGTGAAGGCGAAGAAGGGGCTGAAGGAGGTCGACAACATCGTCCTCGAATCCTTCGATGAGGGGCTCTCAGCCCAGATCCTGCATATCGGCCCCTACTCCGAGGAGGGGCCCACCATTGAGCGGCTCCACGCCTTCATCGCCGAGAACGGGTACAGGATGAGGGGCATCCACCACGAGATCTACCTCTCTGACCCCCGACGGGTGCCCCCTGAGAGGTGGAAGACCATCATACGGCAGCCCATCGAGAAGCTCTAATCTAATATTCGACGGATCGGCTCAAATACCTCTACGAGGCTTTACCTTTGACAATCTCCATGGGAAGCCGAGAGAAGCAGCCGAAGACATGGATCACGAAGGACTTCCACGTCCACGAGCGCCACTCCGGCGACGCGCCCGGCGCATCCGTCGAGGGCTACTGCAGGGTCGCCGAGGAGAGGGGGATCGACGAGATAGGCTTCGCAACCCACCTCATCATCACCGGGCCCGACACCGACTACAGCATCCCCCCAGCCCTAATCCCAGAATACTTCGAGGAGATAGAGGAGGCCCAGGCTTCCACCAGCGTCAAGCTGGAGGTCGGCTTGGAGGTCGACTACTTCCCCGAGGAGGAGAGGCGCTTGGCCTCGGTTCTGGACGACCACCCCTTCGACTTCGTCCTCGGCAGCCTCCACTACATCCAAGGCTACGACATCGGCTCGAGGCGGGGCTCCGCCGACTTCTTCGCCGGCAGGCCCATCGAGGAGGCGCTCGACGTCTACTACGACGGATGGAGGGAAGCGGTGGAGAGCAGCCTCTTCGACGTCATGGCCCACCCCGACTACTTCAGGAGGTTCCTCCACCTGACATGGCCTGACCCCCCAGCCTTCGAGGAGTACGGCTCCGCCGTCTTCGAGGCCATCGACAGCTTGAAGAGCTACGGCGTGGGCGTCGAGGTCAACGCCTCAGGCTACAGGCACGGCATAGGGGACTGCTACCCAACCCTCGACTTCCTGAGGGCCGTGAGGGAGGCCGGGGTCTGGGCCGTGACCATCGGCTCCGACACCCACACTGTCGAAGGTCTAGGGGTGAGGCTGGAGGAGGCCGTCAGGAGGATGGATGAGGCGGGCTACTCCCACCTGTGCGTCTACGAGGGGAGGAGGAACAGGAAGGTGAGCCTCGCCGAGGTTAGGAAGTAGATAACTATTTTCCACACAGCTGTGGGTATAGATGGGCAAGTTTCTGGAACCTTTTTCCCTCTAGAAACTTTAAACCGGACTCCCTAAAACCTTCATGTGATGAGCTTTAGAGTTGGTCAAATTCGGCTTTGCTTCTTGTACAGATAGTATAGGTCGATGAAGGCGAGTCCGATCACGACTCTCAGACATGCCTGGAGCAGACCACCGACGAATGGGATGAAGCCTAAGATTATTGATCCAAGTATCGATACAACGATCAAGACGATCACGTCGCCCAGCTCCCTGGTTAGTACGCTGAACGCCTTTGAGAGGGAGTCCCCGATCCCAGTCTCGTCTACCACCATGACTACGAACATGAGCAGAACCGCAGGGATGAGGATAATCGTTATAGACATTATGGCGCCGACTATCGACGCGACTATGAAGATGCCTATCCTCCTAAGGACGTAGTTGACGCTCCCCGTAAGGCTCAGAGGAGCGTCAAAATACGCGTCCCGCGACATGTCGATGGACGCAAAATAGAGGATATACGATACGATGAATCCAATGATGCCCAGAAGGCCGCTAAAGAGGATCAGAGACATTGTCTCCGGCCGGTATGGTGGCATAGCCGGCCAACCCGGCCAGAACTCCCAGCGATAAATACCCAGTAAACCTCTCGCGGATCTGGAGATGATTATAGAGATGAGGCTTCCCAGCAGCGCCGGCGCGAAAACCATAGGCTTCTTCGATGCCAGCTGGAATCCTAAGTTCAGATGGCCCATCGCTCCCATACGTGGGGCTCTGGATTCCGGCCCAATACCCTCCTCGGCCCCCTCCAGTTTGAACCCGCAATTAGTACAGAAATTGGCCTCCTCGGGGACCTCTTCGCCGCATCTTGGACACTTAGGCATTTTACACCATCCCTTTAGTTCGCACACATCAAATTATATTTTTGGGCTGACATCCAAACCTCCATGCGATTAACTTTTGCCGCGAGGACATATGTGGCATTAACTGCCCTTAAAATTTTACAACCAAAATTATTTATGCTGAGTCGCCCCCTCTCGATATTAGATGGAGGTCATCCAGATGTCTCAGGGTGAGGAGAAGATCCCGGAGTTCGATGTCACCATCATGGGCAAGATAAAGGGCTTCAACATCGCCACGAGGGAGGAGACGCATGAGATCATGACGGAGGTCCGGAGGCAGGAGCAGGAGTTCGAGGGCCTCAGGAAGCTGGTGAAGGAGCAGCAGGCTATGATGAACGTCCTGAACTCGAGGATCGAGCGCCTCGAGGCCTTCCTGCGCTCCTTCAAGTAGCCTCCAATCCGTCTCCTTCTCAGGGCGGAGGTCTGACGCCGAGGACCAGAGGCAACTCCACGACACCTTTGTTCCGTATGAGGGCCAGTGTAATGGTGTCGCCGGGCCTGCGGTAGCGCTCTAGGTAGAAGACGAGGTCATAGAAGCTCCTGACTGTCCACCCGTCCACGCCTATGATCACATCGCCGCCGACCTTCACAGAGCTCCCCTCCACCACTGCATCTCTGGTGCCGCCCCTGAGCCCCGCCTTATCAGATGGCCCCCCTTTGGTGACTTCGATGACGAGGGCGCCGTGTATCTCCTCCCCCAACCCCATGAGCTCCCTGATGGCGGGCGTGACGTCCATGCCCACGATGCCCAGGTAAGGGTGCTGGTAAGACCCCGTCTCGATGAGGCTCGGAACCTCGCGCTTGATCGTTTCGCTGGGGATGGCGAAGCCGATGCCCGAGAACTGCTGCGTCTCGCTGAGGATGGCCGTGTTCACCCCAACGACCTCCCCCCTCATGTTGAGCAGAGGGCCGCCGCTGTTCCCGGGGTTGATGGCGGCGTCCGTCTGGATTACATCGACGATGGCATAGCGGCCAGGGGCCTCCATCTGCCTTCCGACTGCGCTGATGATCCCAGCTGTCATCGTCTCTTCCAGCCCGAAGGGGTTACCTATGGCGACCACCTGCTCCCCCACCAGCAGCTCCGAGGAGTTACCCAGCTTAACAGGCCTCAGCCGGTCCTCCGCGACATCGACATCGATGACGGCCAGATCAACGTATGGATCCCTTCCGACGAGTGTGGCCCGGACGATGGTGCCGTCGATGAAGGTGACTTGGATATTTTCGGCTCCTTCGACGACGTGGTTGTTGGTGATGATCCTCCCCTCGGTGTCGTAGACGAAGCCAGAGCCCGTGCCTCTGCCTAAGGCCGTCGGGATGGAGATGAGGACGACGGACCTCTTCGTCTGGTTGTATATCTGCGTCAACATCAGGTTCTGGGACGCGTTCCCCAGCCTCAGCATCTTGATCTCATCCCTGAGGGAGGATATCTCGTAGTTCGCGCTGGCCAGCTGAAACTGGAGGGTCTCGATCTCCCCGTTAAGCTTAGACACCTCTCGGTTCAGCTTGTCTCTCTGGAGATTGAAGTCGAAGATGAAGTAGGCCAGGACGCTGATGTTCGCAACGACTAGGACGATGACGAAGATGGAGAGCCAGCTGCGCCCTGTCCCACGCCTTGGTCCAGAGTCGAAGAACCACTCCTCACTCAAGGTGATTCCTTCCTTGGGTAGTTTTGTCTCACGCCTAAAGATAAATCCTATTCGATCCCTTGTAGATAGAGTTTATCTGTCAAATCGCCTAAACATACTACGCATAATCGTTGTGTTTTCCGAAAGGTCGTGGCGACCGCGCATAGGTTGAACCCTGTTTCGATGATTAGCGTGAAGGGAAATTATTTGTATTGTCCAGCGGAGATGGAAAGCAAAGAGATAAACAGGGAGGAGAAGTGGTGGACAGAACCGACATCTGGCCATATGGGAACCGGTGCTGCGTATGTTTGACCTTCGACGTAGATGCTGAATGGGTCTTCATGGGGAACATCCCCGAGACCGCGAACATGCCCCGTCGGCTCTCCCTTGGCGAGTACGTCTGGAACGCGAATGTCATCCCTAGGATTCTGGACCTGCTGGACGAGCACGGGGTTAAGGCGACGTTCTTCGTCTCGGGGATCAACGCAGAGAACCATCCGGATGTCATGGAACTAGTACATACGAGAGGGCACGAGCTGGCTTGCCACGGCTGGAAGCACGAGAACATCTCAGACCTACCGAAGGAGGATGAGAGGGAGAGGTTACTGAGGACGGCCAACGCCATCGAGGAGGCTTCAGGAGTCAGGCCAGTCGGGAACAGGACCGCGGGAGGGGAGCTCTCCCCCAACACCCTCGACCTCCTCTGGGAGAGCGGATTCATATACGACTCGAGTCTGAGAGGCAGCGACCTACCGTACAGGTTGAGGGCGCCAAGCTCCGACGAAGACGGGCTGGTGATAGTACCATCTTACTACGAGATGGACGACTTCCACCTCTTCGCCGACTATCCGGGGACTAACTACCACGCCCGGATGATGAGCCCGCAGGCAGGCTACGAGATCTGGACAAACGCCTTCGACGGATACTATCGTTTCGGGCTGTGCTACACAACGATGTTCCACCCCCAGATCATCGGAAAACCCGGGAACATCATGCTCCTCGACAGATTGCTGACTTACATCAAGAAGTTCCCCGACATCTGGTTCGCGACGGCCGAAGAAGTGGCGCGCCACTGGATCGGTCTGAAGAAATAGTGCTTGTACGTGAGGATCAACGTATAAAGACGGGGTCTATACGACGGCCTCGGGACGGCGTCTACCTGATCTCGGAGCCGTCGGCCTTCGTCATTCCCAGCTTTCGCGCGATCTTGGCGTAGCTCTCTGACAGCTGGTACTCCGGCATAAGGGTACGGCCGAAGGGGACACGTCTCCCCGTCTCGCCGATGTGTCTCAGCCCCCTCAACAGGTCCTCCGCCGCTTCGGGTGGGAGGGAGAAGATCATCTCGCCGTCGCCTGCCATCGCCCGGGCCCGGTCGCCCATGCAGGGCGTCGAGACCCAGCACCTGCCGGTCTTCATCGGCGGAACCACCGCGTAGACACAGGCGGCGTGGCCGCCCAGCTTGGAGGTGACGTCGAGACCATCCCTGTAGGCGATGCCGAGGAGGAGCAGCGTCAGCTGGGCCGGGTTACAGTAGATCAAAACCACATCGGGGGTGAAACCCGCCGACGCTAGGGGCGCCGAGACCACGCCCACGTACCTCCCGGACTCGAGGCGGGGGAACTCCCTCGCAGCCCAGTTCTCGCCGGCCTTTAGGGACGCGACGTCCCCCGGATACCTGTTGTGGCCTTGGAGGAAGTAGTCAGGGGCCTCCTCGATGCCGTAGCCTATGACGGGCTCAGGGCACCACATATCCTCCTTCAGCTCCGCGACGGTCAACCCCTCCCTGCGGGACAAGGCGAAGGCCTGGCACGTGGAGAGGCAGAAGCCGAAGTCCCTCCTCGGCCTCTTCGCATCCTCCGGCACATCCGTCTCGCTCTCCAGTAGCTTCACCGCCAACGGGTAGGAATCGACCCGGAGCTGTTCCTCAACCTGCCTCGCGAGTTCGCGCAACAAATCCATCACAAACGACCCGATAATCTTCGGTTCAAGGCATATAAAACAGCACTCAGCCCACAGGGGCTAGTTGAACGTCTAAATAGTTGTTCCACCTAAATACGAGGCGTGATCGGCATGGAGTTCACGACAAGGCCCGTCGTCATGGCCACCCACGGCATGGTCACCTCGA
>CAZWKG010000050.1:0-2735 GCA_964634705.1 uncultured Candidatus Bathyarchaeia archaeon
GGCAGCCTGGAGGCCTCCGACAACATCATGATGATCGCGGTGGGCGCGGCCCATAGGGCGGAGGCCTTCGAAGCCTGCCGGTACGTGCTGGAGAACATCAAGAGGCGTGTGCCGATATGGAAGAAGGAGATCACCCCGGAAGGAGAGTTCTGGGCGGAGGGGGAGAAACCATGAGGAGACGCGTCGACCCCCTGAGGATGGCGGACATCTCCGGCAAGGAGGTGGTCCACAGGACAGCCGAGGCCGTCGGCAGGATCAAGCTTAGGAAGGAGACCATCGCCGCCATCAGGAAGGGGGAAGTGAAGAAAGGCGACCCCCTAGCGGTGGCGGAGGTTGCCTGCGTGCTGGCGGCGAAGAGGACGCCGGAGATCGTGCCCCTCTGCCACCCACTACCCATTACCTCTGTGGACGCGGAGTTCACGCTGGGGGACGGTTTCGTAGAGGCCCGGTGCCGTGTAGCCGCCGACTACAAGACCGGTGTCGAGATGGAGGCCCTGACGGGGGTGACGGCGGCGCTTCTGACCCTATGGGACATGGTGAAGTACCTGGAGAAGGATGAGGCGGGGCAGTACCCGACGACGGCCATCACCGATGTGAGGGTCACTGAGAAGAGGAAGAGGTGAAGGCGGTGCAGGAGCACAGGAGAGACCAGAGGGCGAAAGCTGTCTGCGCCCTCCTCGTCACCAGCGACATCCGGAGGCCTGAGACCGACGAGACGGGGAGGGCTGCCATCCACCTCCTTGAAGGGGCAGGGCACAAGGTCGCCGCCTATGAGATCGTGAGGAACGACACAACCCAGATCCAGGAGGCTCTGGAACGCTTCTTGGACGACGAAAGGATACAGGTCGTCATGACAAGTGGCGGCACGGGCATAAGCCCAAAGGATAAGACCGTCGACACCGTCTCCGCGCTGCTCGACAGGCATCTCGAAGGCTTTGGGGAGTTATTCAGAAGGCTGAGCTACGATGAGATCGGCGAGGCAGCCATCATCAGCAGGGCCACGGCCGGCGTCGCGAGGGGAAAACTGGTCTTCTGCCTCCCAGGATCGCAGAACGCGATGGAACTCGGGCTGAGGAGGATCATCCTCCCCGCTCTGGGGCACATGCTTTGGGAGTTGAGTAGGCGATGATGAGGCCTTTCAAGCGCCTCCTCCCGAGGGGGGAGGCGATGGAGATCATCAGGGCGAGCGTCCGAAGCGTCGACAGGGTGGAGAAGGTGTCTCTAGAGGCGGCGGCGGGGAGGGTGCTGGCAGAGGACGCCGTGGCCGGCTTCAACGTGCCACCCTTCGACAGGGCCTCAATGGACGGTTACGCCGTTAGGGCCGAGGACACCTACGGCGCCTCCACCTTCTCCCCAAGAAGGCTGAGGCTCATCGGCGTGCAGCATGCAGGTGAGCGGTTCAAAGACGAGGTCGACCCCGGCGAGTGCGTCGAGGTGGCGACGGGGAGTCCAATCCCCCGGGGGAGCAACGCCGTCGTCATGGTGGAGCACACGAGGCTTGACGGCGACTTCGTAGAGGTCCAGACGCCGGCATACCCGGGTGCCCACATCTCGCCAGAGGGGGAGGACATTAAGAGGGGCGAGGTCGTCGTAGGAGTAGGCGAGTTTCTCACCCCAGGCAGAGTGGGAGCCCTCGCCGCTCTTGGAATGGAAGCGGTGAGGGTCTACGCCAAGCCTACCGTCGCCGTCATCTCCACGGGGTCGGAGGTGAGGTCCATCGGCAGCGACCTTGAGCCAGGGCAGATATACGACATCAACTCGTACACCCTCTCAGGCCTCATCGTCGACAACGGCTGCAGGCCTTTTATGTATGGGATTGTTCCCGATGACCACGGTGCCATCGAGGCAGCCCTTAGGGAAACCGGTGAGCGCGACCTCATCGTCTTCTCGGGTGGGAGCTCCGTTGGGACCCGGGACCTTCTCTACAACGTGGTCGAGGAGCTAGGGGAAGTGCTGTTCCACGGCGTGCAGGTGAAACCAGGGAAGCCGACGCTTTTCGGGATCGTCGATGGGACTCCGGTCTTCGGTATGCCAGGCTACCCAACCTCATGCCTAAGCAACGCCTACGTCTTCCTAGTGCCTGCGCTTAGGATTGCTGCGAGGCACCCGCCGCATGAGCCGAGGCGGGTGAAGGCGCGGATGGCGACCAGGGTCGTCTCCTCCTCCGGAAGGGAGCAGTTCCTCACCGTGAGACTCGACGGCGGCCTCGCGTACCCGGTGTTCAAGAGGTCAGGCGCCATCACGAGCATGAGCCGAGCCGAAGGCTACATCGTCATCCCCGTCACCACCGACACCATCGAGGAAGGGGAGGAGGTCACGGTCATCCTCTTCGGCTAGCGGCGATCGTCTTAAAGCCAGAGCACGCAGCAAGTTCATTGAATACGATATGAGCAAGGCGGATTTCGAGGTCGACGAGGACTATGCCCTTAAGCTCGACGCGGAGGATCCGCTGGCACCCTTCCGGGACAGGTTCTACCAGATCCCCGGCTTCATCTACATGGACGGCAACTCGCTGGGGCTACTGTCTAAGGATGCAAAGGAGACCCTCTTACGGGTTCTCGACGAATGGAAGCAGTTTGGAATATCCGGCTGGACGCAGGGCCGTATCCCATGGATCTGGTACGGCGAGCGACTGGGGGCCCTGCAGGCGCCGCTGGTAGGAGCCGAGCCGAAGGAGGTGGTGGTCGCAGGGTCGACGACCGTCAACCTCCACACCCTGGTGGCTACCTTCTATA
>CAZWKG010000050.1:2835-6474 GCA_964634705.1 uncultured Candidatus Bathyarchaeia archaeon
GGCTTCGACTGCAGCCACTCCGTCGGCGTCGTCCCCCATCGGTTCGACGAGTGGGGCGTCGACTTCGCCTTATGGTGCAACTATAAGTACATGAACGGCGGCCCCGGCAGTACAGCCAGCCTCTACGTGAACAAACGCCACTTCGGTGTCTGGCCCGGGTTGGCGGGGTGGTGGGGCCACGACAGGGCGACCCAGTTCAACATGGATCTCATGTTCACGCCGGCCATGAGCGCGGGCGCTTGGCAGATAGGGACCATCTCGATGCTCAGCTCCGCGCCCATCGAGGGCGCCACGCAGATGATGCTGGAGGCAGGGATTGAGAATATCCGGAGGAAGTCGGTTAGGATTACGGCCTACCTGATATTCCTGGTGGACGAGCTGTTGAGCAGGCCGCCGTACAATTTCTCGGTGGGGACTCCCCGTGAGCCTGAGCGGAGGGGTGGACATGTGGCGGTGGAGCATCCGACGGAGGCGTTTCGAATCGGGGAAGCGCTTAAGGCTAGGGGCGTCTTGCCCGACTTCAGGCCGCCTAACGTCATCAGGCTGGCGCCGATACCCCTCTACAACAGTTACCATGACGTTTGGAGGGTGGCGCAGCATCTGAAGGCGATTATCGACAACAGGGAGTATGAGGAGTTCTCTAAGGAGCGGGGAGTTGTAACCTAGCTGACGGAGCCTCTCTATCTATGGGAGGAGCCTCTGAGGGCGCCCATCAGGATGATGAGGCCGAAGACGATGGCGATGATGGCCCAAAAGTTGAAGCGCATACCTATCAGCTCTGAAAGGCCCCAGAGGACGATGATGAGGCCGAAGATGATACCCAAAAACTGGCCGCTGACTGGGACGCCGAAGCACATCTCCTTATCCCGCCGACGCCAGTCCCGTCTTTCGATTCTCGACGGGTACAGCGAGGCTCCACATTTGATGCAGAACTCCGCGTCGTCCGGGTTCTGCTCGCCGCACTCGGTGCAGTAGACCATGTCGCGCCCACCCAGATGTTTGAATAGGTGGAGCTAGGGTTAATAAGCTATTTCGGTCGGCGTCACAGCGAGGGCCTTTGCACGGGACGGGGCCTCCCCGGAGTGGGAGCCTAGAAGCCGTATCTCCAAGACCTTTCCGCAGTCGAGGCATACGACGACGACTATGTCTTGCTGCTGCTCCCAATCCGGTATCTGCAGGTCCTTGGGATGTAGGTGGAGGCAGGTCATCCCATGTTCCCGACGATGCGGCTCAAGCCGCGGCTGAAACTTATCCTATATTTATAAGTCTTTTATGTATCAGCTTTCCATATGCATGACTCCGCGGTCCTTAAAAATTCCCTCAGGTTGATCCACCCGTAGAGGCGGATGAGTTTGTCGAGCCGGCAATTCGTGTGGTCCAAGATCATCTGCACCATGGGCCCCGCCTCCCAGACACCCGATGCCCTCAAGGCCATGATCGATGCGGGGATGGACGTGGCCCGGATAAACCTATCTCACGGCCGATATGAGACACACAGGGAGGTCGTCGAGACCCTCCGCAACCTGGGCGGCGTCTCCATCCTCATCGACTTCCCGGGCCCAAAGATCAGGGTCGGCGAGATAGACGGGCGCGTCATGCTCAGGCCCGGCGAAGAGGTGCACTTCACCACGCGCCTAGTAGTCGGCGACAGGCGGGAGCTCCCCCTCACATACGGCGATCTGCCTCGGGAGGTCCATGTTGGCGGGAGCATCTTCCTCAATGATGGCCTCATCGAGGTGGAGGTCACATCCGTCGACGACGACCTCCAGGGATTCCAAGGCCGCGTACTCTCGGGCGGCGAGGTCGTCAGCCACAAGGGAGTGAACGCGCCCAGGGCTGCGCTATCCATGAGGCCGCCGACAGAGAAAGATCTGAGGGGCATCGAGTTCGGCGTCGAGGTCGGCGGAGACTGGTTCGCCATGTCCTTCATCCGAAACCGGCGGGATGTAGAGAACACCCGGCGGGCGGTAGAGCGGGCGGGAGGAGATCAGCCCCTCATCTCGAAGATCGAGCACAGGGACGCAATCGATAACATCGACGAGATCATCGACGCCTCAGACGGCGTGATGGTGGCACGCGGCGACCTCGGCATCGAGGTTCCATCATGGGAGGTGCCCCTCCTCCAGAAGCAGATCATCGCCAAGTGCAACGAGGCGGGGAAGCCAGTTATCGTGGCGACGCAGATGCTCGAGTCGATGGTGGCCAACCCAAGGCCCACCCGGGCCGAGGCGAGCGACGTTGCAAACGCCATCCTCGACGGAGCCGACGCTGTCATGCTCTCCGAGGAGACAGCCGTCGGCCTCTACCCCATCGAGGCGGTGAAGGTGATGAACAGGATCAGCCTCACCGTCGAGCAGCAGGCCCCACGCCACGAAGCCGAGCAGCCAGGGGAAGGGGTGCCCATCCCCGACGTCATTGGCGGACTTGTCTCCCGGGCGACGGAGGCAGTGAGGCCCTCGGCCATCATAGTGGTCACTCGCAGCGGCTTCAGCGCCCGAATGGTCTCCAAGCACCGGCCCAAGACGCGCATCCTCGCCGTCGCGAAGAGCCCGAAGGTCAGCAGGCGGATGCACCTCTATTGGGGCGTGGAGCCGCTGGATGTCTCCTGGACAGACGACCGCGACGAACTCCTCATCAGAGCTGTGGAGAGGAGCCTAGAGGAGGGGTTCGTGGGGGGGAAGGACGTTGTGATGATCGTCTCAGGCTCAACTCTAGAGGCCCCGGGCAGGACGAGCACACTGGAGATACTCAGGATCAGGGACATCCTCGACCACGCTCCCCAAAGAAAACGAAGGCAGAGAGCATAACCTGCATGATAGCGTTCCGCGCTCATCCCCTTCTCGAACTTGCTTAAAGGCATATCAACAACGATCTGTGTCGACCCTCTGCGACACTGGCGCAACCCACCGGATGGGTGAGATGGCCGCGAAGATTCTCGCCTCCAGCGCGATTGAGCTTCTGACCACGCCGGGGCTCCTAGAACAGGCGAAGGCTGGGTTCAAGGAAAGGCGTCAGACGCGCCTGGAGGACTCCCTCGTCCCACTTTGGCTCAGGTCGCCGATAGAGCTCCGCTGGCCCGAGTGAGTGGATCGTCCGGGCTCGGAGTGGTGGATTCCAGGGACCCAGACCTAAACTTTGGGTGCGATCACTACCGCTTTGTGGTGTTTCGACTTTGACGATAGGGTTAGGGTCTGGATTTCCTGAAGCATACCCGCCCCTTTCGTTCTCCGATGGTGAAGAAGACGAGCTCCTCGCCCTCGTCAAGCTCGAGAAACTCTCTAACCTCTCTGGGTAGAGTTATCCTGAAATCCCGACCAACCCTGCCTGTGGCCAATATCGCCATCTCTCATCAACACAGACTGAATAGGGTTGGAGGGCCATAAAAAAGCGACGATGGATGGGGTTTCCTGTAGTTTGAACCCGGATTCTAGGCGGAGGTCTCTGCCCACTTCCCTTCCCGCTTCTGCTTCTCCACCACCCGCCTGAGGATGATTATACACCGCTCCCTGGAGTAACCCTTCCCGGAGTAGTGTCTGTGGATGGACGTGTAGATTCGGAGGCACCGGGGGCAGCACCAGATGTCCCTTCGAAGGTCGATGCCATGGCGGACCTCAGTTTCTGATCCGCAGATATCGCAGA
>CAZWKG010000051.1:0-6369 GCA_964634705.1 uncultured Candidatus Bathyarchaeia archaeon
TGCTGAGACATCGAGGCCATACCGTTGAGGTCCACTTCCTCGTGAACGACATGGGTCCGCAGGTTGCGATGGCGGCCTATGGCTGGATGCTCCTCGGGTTCCCCGAGCCGGAGGGTAGACGGGACTTCTGGGTCGGGACGATATACGCCGCAGTGAATGTCCTCAAGGAGGTCAAGAGGCTGAAGAGGGAGCTTGAGGAGGCCATATCCTCAGGCGACGATGCAAAGGTCAGAGAGATAAACCGGGAGCTGAGCCATTATGCCGCAGTCGCCCTGGAGCTGAGGGAGAGGAACGCCGCCATATTCGACGATCTCGCAGTGAAGGTCGAGGCCGACGCCGACACGAGGGTAATCAAGCTGAACACAGAGTACGAGGAGGGGCGGCCAGAGGCGAAGGAGACCATCCGCAGACTCGTTCAACACTGCCTGAGCGGCTTCGAGCAGGTCCTGGGCGAGATCGGGATCCACTTCGACATGTGGGACTACGAGAGCGACCTCGTCTGGAGGAAGGCGGCCGACGAGGTCCTGGAGGGTCTGAAGGCCACCCCCTACGCCTTCTACGATGAGGGAGCCCTCGTCCTCGACTGTGAAAGGGTAGCCAAGGACTTGGATCTGAAGAGACGGTGGGGCCTGAACCCCGACCATGAGATCCCCCGGCTGGTCCTGGTCCGATCCGACGGGACAACCCTCTACGCCCTGAGGGACATCGCCTACTCCCTCTGGAAGTTCCAGCGCGTCGACCGCGTCATAAATGTCATCGGCTCAGAGCAGATCCTCCCGCAGCTCCAGCTGAGGATCGCCCTCGCCGCCCTGGGGAAGGCGGAGCTGGCCGACAGGCAGACCCACTTCGCCTACGAGTTCGTGAGGCTCCCAGACGTGAAGATGAGCGGCCGCCTCGGCAGGTACGTGACTCTAAGCGAGGTCATCGACAGGTCCGTCTCCCTCGCCTACGACGAGGTTTCGAAGCGCTCGCCACAGCTCCCCGAAGCCCAGAGACGGGAGATCGCCCGGATGGTGGGCCACGGCGCGGTGAAGTACGCGCTTCTGAGCGTCGACCCCATGAAGACGGTCGTCTTCGACTGGGCGAAGGCGTTGAACTTCGAGATGAACAGCGCCCCCTTCATCCAGTACTCCCACGCGAGGGCCTGCAACATCCTCAAGCGCGCCCAGGAGCGCCCCGAGGCAGACTATAGCCTCCTCAGGGACCGGCGTGAGCGGGACCTCGTGATGATGGTAGCCCGATTCCCCGAAGTCTTCGAGAACGCCGTTAAGGAGCTGAAGCCTGCCGACGTCTCAGCCTATGCCAACGCCCTCGCCGACAGATTCAACAGCTTCTACGCGGCCCTCCCCGTCCTAAAGGCGGACCCCCAGGGGCTGGCCGGCGCGAGGCTGATGCTCGTCGAGGCGGTGGGGATCGTCCTCAGGAATGCACTAACGTTGCTAGGTATCGAGGCTCCGAAGAGGATGTAAATTCCTCGCGGAACAGGATGAACTCCGAATAGACGGCGCGGGCGTTCGTTTACTTTAAATATCCGATTCCCGTCGAGGTATCCTGGTGGATACCAGCGTGAACTTGTGGAAGCTGCGCCTCTCCATGGCCGGGACGGTCGCCGTCATCATAGGCGTCTCAACCCTCGGCTTCGCCCTTTTCATGTCGCTACTCGGCGGCTTCAACCTCGTCTCCCTCATCGGGCTCGTCGCCATCTTCAACATAGTCCAGTGGCTCTTGGCCCCCTATCTCATCAACGCGCTATACGGTGTACGACGGCTCAAGGAGAAGGAGCACCCCGAGCTCCAACGCATCGTTGAGGAGCTCTCGCAGAAGTCTGGTATCAGGACGCCGAGGCTCATGGTCTCCAACATCCCAATCCCCAACGCCTTCGCCTACGGGTCGCCGCTGGCGGGGACAAGGGTGGCTGTGACGAGGGGGCTGCTGAAGGAGCTGGAGCCGGAGGAGGTCGAGGCGGTCCTCGGCCACGAGCTCGGCCACCTGCGGCATCGCGACGTCCAGATCATGATGTTCGTCTCCTTCCTCCCCTCCCTCTTCTACATGCTGGCCAGGTCGATGATCTTCTCCAGCTACTACGGCGACAGAGACCGCCGCGGCTCCGGCGCCCTTGCCCTCATCGGCAGCGTCTCGATGCTCATCTACTTCTTCCTCCTGATGCTAACCCTGGGCCTGAGCCGGCTGAGGGAGTACCACGCAGACCAGCATAGCGCGTCGGTGGTCGGCGACGGCGCAAGGAAGCTGTCCGAGGGCTTGGCGAAGATATCATCCTCGACGTGGAGGATGCAGAAGGCGTCCCGTCAGAGGATGGCGGTCAGCGGCTTCAAGACGCTGTTCATCGCAGACCCGGACAAGGCGGGCCAGGACACCGCCGACCTCTACCAGGCCAGGCATGGGGGGCCGGACGAGGATCTGGTGAGGAGCATCCTCAGGCGGAGGATCACCAGGTTCGACAGGTTCATGGAGCTTTTCTCAACTCACCCAAACATCGTGAAGCGGCTACGCGCCCTCAAGTCTTAGACTCGCCGATGCGAGCCAGAAGCCTCCCCAAAGCCTCCATATCCTCCACCAGCACCCTCTCCAAGTCCTTCATATAGAGCGCGGCGGCAGGGTGGTACAGTGGGAATAGGAAGACCCTGCCCCAGGGGGCTTCGACCTCGAATTTTTTGCCATGCACTTGTCCTATGGACGCCGGCTTCAGCCCGAACCGTCTCATTAGGTAGTCAATGGCGGAGTTGCCCATGGGGGCTAGGATCTTGGGCTCAATGATCTCAAGCTGCTTCTCCAGATGAGGGGCGCATGCCCTGATCTCCTCGGACCGGGGACGCCGGTTGTTCGGAGGACGGCACTTCACGACGTTGCCGATGTAGACGTCTTCGCGTCTGAGGCCTATGTGATCTAGGAGGCTGTCGAGGAGTCGACCTGCTGCCCCCACGAAAGGCCTCCCCGTCTCGTCCTCCCTCCTGCCCGGCGCCTCCCCGACGAACATCACCTCCGCGTCCATGCCCCCCTCTCCCAAAACGGGGTTCCTACGCCCGTCGCAGAGGTTACAGCGACGGCAATCGAGAACCTCCTCGTATAGCTTCCTCATCCGTTCTTCTTTCGACGTAAGGTTCAAGGGCTGAATCAGAGGAAGTTATGCGACCCATGATATATGTTTTATAGAAACACGGGCATACCCGCCATTCTAATACTCGATGGGGGAGAGAGTAATTTATTCAGTTTTATTATTGATTAGAAAATTTAAGCTCGCGACCAATTATTTCGTGTATCGAAATTTCCACCGGTCTGTTTTAGGGTTCTCCTCCCCATTTTCATCCACAGCCCATACTCGCCATCATGCGAGAGCATTTTATGCTCAAGGACCGGCTCCTCTAGTCCCAGAGGGGTGGCCCAGTATCCTGGTGAGGACGTAACCGTAGACCATGGAGTCGGCCAATATCTCCACTAAGTGGAAGGGGATTATAGGCGCTGGGAGGCTCGTCTCCACTATGAGAGGGATGAAGGCTCCAGGAATGTAGAGCATCCCGGAAATCACCAAGAACACCGTCCCGCTGTCGGGCTTTAGTGCCGCCACCAAGGGGAGCAGCGAGGCGACGTAGAGAAAGCCACGGAAGAACTCCAAGGGGATGATGGTGGTGAGGGGTGGGACGATCAAGCCCAGGGATGGGTCGCTGTAATAGGGCATTATGAAGGGGCTGACCAGCATCCCAAAGAAAAAGTAGATGGGGAAGTACACCAGAGAGGCAGCCGCTATTCGAATCACCCAGGAGCGGCCACCCCGTTCCGCAAAGTACCCCGTCAGTTCCCTGGCCAGGCTCCCCTCGCCGGATTGGATGAGTAGTGCCGTGGCTCCTGCCTCTAGACAGGTGATGATCAGCGTCACCCCCAGTCCTACTAGGAATGTGCCGAAGGATGGGAACACGCTGGTGAAGAAATATCCCTCTATCATGTTGTTGAAGTAACCCACGATGAAGAGGCTGAACCACATCACGCCGAAGAGGTGAATCCGGTCCAGGCCAAGCTTTGGGACGAGCCAGGCTAGGAACAACCCCAGAACCGCTCCCCCGAACAGGCTCATCACCAGCATGGTGGCGTTGAAGGAGCCCGTGGTGAGCAGCCGGTAGCCTGTCTCCACGACGGTTAGGGCTAACACTAATAGTATGATCCGTTGAAAGCTTACCTTCTCGAACATCTGACCTTGAAGGAAAAGCCAACAATAAAAACATTATTATCTATTCCATGGTAGGAGATGACCTATGAAATGCATTATGAATAATTATCTATGAAAACACATTATCATAAATTTTATACGAAGATAGATTATACATTAAAAAGGAGTTATTCATTATGAATGAGCAAATTGTTACATTAGACCGTCTTGCTAAAAAGGGACTGAAGGTCCTCGTCCGAATCCCGGACATACAAACTTGGCAGAAAATCATTGAAGCAGATCCAACCATCCCCCGATCCTTCCTACAGCTCCGCAGACTTGGGCAATCTATTTTCGGCGCTAAAGTTCGCCGCCGGCTGCGGCCGCTCCGCCCAGTGAGACCTATCCGCGGCGTGGTCACCCGCCTGTTCGAGGAGTGTGGTGAGAGCCTGTACTATCGGTTTTTCGCCGGCCTTGGCAACCCCTTCCTGACTACGGAGCAGCGGGCGCTTATCGAGGCTGACATCGATGACGCCACGCCGGCGTTCGAGAACAGTGTAGAGACCGACCACTTCATCTTGAGGTGGACGAACGAAAGTGACCATGCCGCTGACAACATTGCTGATGCAACGATCATCAATGAAACGGCCGAGTACCTGGAGACAGCTTGGGAAAGGTATAACACGGTCTTTGGCAGAGCCCCCTATGTTCCAGCCGGCAGCACAAAGATCGAGGTACTGTTCCAGGATATCTCTGGTTACGGGGTAGCCAGCCCACCCGACGGCCCGATCCAGTTTGATGCAGAAAACTGGGTGAACAAGCCGGGGATTCGTCAACCCACCTCAGCGCATGAACTATTCCATAAACTCCAGTACGCCTTTGGCTACCGGACCACACACCTGGCAGAATCCTACGATGAAGGGGGTAACTACAAGTGGTTTTCCGAAGGAACCGCCTCGTGGTCTGAGGTCTTCGTATGGCAGCGAGTGAGCGGAGCATACAAGGTAGATGGCCTGTTCAGCAACCCCGACCTCAACCTGTACAACGCAAGTTATCGGGCGCTACCCTTCTGGATCTTCTTCCAAACCCGGCAGCAAGACACGCCTGAAGACAACCCATTAATTTCCTTCTTACAGGAATACGAGAGGACCGGCGATGAGAGAGCCTCCGCGGCTACAGTGATCGACCAAGATTGGCCACCCAATAACGTCTACGGCCAGCTCTACCAGGGACATCGGCTCCTCGGACAGCCATATCATGACCTTTCTCATAAAATCCTCGTACACGTATGATCCTCCATATGTATTGGCTCAGATGTTTAATATCTTCGCTCAAGAAGCACTCGCAGCGTCTCTATCGACACGCTCTATTCCCTTACTAGAACCACACTCATAGATACTGCCCCTATCAATGCGAGGACCGGGCTTATAGCAAATAAAGTTGACCTCAACGGTCCCCCCGCCACTAACGAACCGGGATAGAGAAGGAAAGTGATTAAACACACCGAAAATAGTATCGAGACCAGTCCAACTACCTTTATGAGGCCCTTGATCTCGACCATTTCATGGCGCTATCAGAGCGCGCGAGCTTTAAATCTCTGTTCTCATCTATAGCGTCTAGGTGAAAATCTGATTTGAGTTTTCCCGGTTACGGTGGGCAACCCATCATCATCTTAAAAGAGGGAACGGAGCGGAGCCGCGGTAGAGACGCTAGGAACGCGAACATCCAGGCGGCTAGAGTTGTGGCCGAAATGGTCAAGTCTTCCCTGGGCCCGAAGGGCATGGACAAGATGCTGGTGGACAGCTTCGGCGACGTCACTATAACCAATGACGGAGCGACGATGCTGAAGGAGATGGACATCCAGCACCCCGCGGCCAAGATGATGGTCGAGGTCTCAGAGACCCAGGACGACGAGGTCGGCGACGGCACCACGAGCGTCGTGGTCCTCACAGGGGAGCTTCTGGGGAAGGCTGTGGAGTTGATGGGTAAGAAGATCCATCCTACGGTCGTCATCGACGGGTACAGGGACGCAATGGAGCAGACGCTGAAGACTCTGGAGGAGTTTGCCATCGGCGTGGATCCACAGGACAAGGAGACGCTGAAGAAGGTGGCGGTGACTTCGATGGCGAGTAAACTTATCTCCGGCTACGGCGAGTACATAGCGGACCTCGCGGTCGACGCCATCCTGCAGATAGCTGAGGAGGCCGACG
>CAZWKG010000052.1:0-6369 GCA_964634705.1 uncultured Candidatus Bathyarchaeia archaeon
CTCCAGCTCCATGATGGTGAACTCCCTCACCCGCAGCAGGCTTCGGCGGGGGGATATCTCGTTCCTGAGGACCTTCCCCGTCTGGGCGATGGCGAAGGGCAGCTTCTCCCGGGCGTACTGGAAGCCTCGTCTGAAGTTGATGAACATCCCCTGAGCAGCCTCAGGTCTTGCGTAGCCGACTTCCCCGCCTAAGGCGCCGATGGAGGTCTGGAACATGGTGAGGAACATGACGGGCTCCTTGAGGGCTCCGCCGCATACTGGGCACTTGATCTTGTGCTTCGCCAACAGCTCCTTGATGGCGTCTCCGCCCATGGCCTCCACGTTCTCCAGCCTCGTCTTCTCCTCGATGAGGTGGTCGGCACGGAAGGAGCGGCCGCACTGGGTGCACTCCGCCGAGTACTCCTTGAAGTGGTCGAGGTGGCCGGAGGCCTCGAAGACCTTAGAGGCATTAATCACAGGCGAATCCAGCTCTAGGAAGCCCTGGCGGCGGACGAAGAACTCACGCCACGTGTTCTCGATGTTCCGCTTCAGCTTTGTGCCCAGATTCCCGTATGTGTAGAAGCCGCTGAGGCCGCCGTAGATCTCGAAGGAAGGCCAGAAGAAACCTCTCCGCCTCGCTATCTCCGTAACCTTGTCGTGGATGATGGTCGCCATATCTGAACAGCCTTAAACCAATCTAGGAGTCGAACTTATAAAGGTGATAATTCGAAACTCCCGGGAGGGGCCAGTTTCTAGGCGCTAATTTCTACGAATACTAATAGCGTAAACGACCGCTGACTACATTTTTGTGTGTAAATACGTATTTTCACGCTTCTCTCCCCTGCAGGAAGGTCCGTTCATCTTAATAAGAGACAGAAGGGTTCTCCTCCCTGCATGGTTTCTCCATCAACATCGCCTCCTCGGCCCCCCGTCGCCTTCGAGAGCGCCCTAGACCTCCTCCACAGGCGCGAGGGTATCTGCACACTCAGCACGGGCAGCCCTGAGCTGGACGCCCTCATAGGGAGGCTGGAGCCGGGGCCTATTCTACCTCTTCTACGGCCCCGAGGGAAGTGGCCTGCCGGACAGGCTGCTGCACCGGCTCTTGGTCGAGGCCGTGAAGCGTGAGCGGGGGAAGGCTGTCTACCTGGTCTGCGGCAACTACCGACGCTCTAGGACCGTGATGGACTCCGGCTTCCTACTCTCCCTCATCGAGGAGGCAGGCCTGGACATGGACGACGCCCTCACCAGGATCCACATCGTCTGCGCCTTCTCGGAGAAGCACCTGATCCAGGCCCCCGACCTAGTTGAGGGGCTCCTGGAGGGCGCGGGCGGGTTCAACATCGTCGCTGTCCAGCAGCTCACCAAGCTCTTCTACGGAAAGCATGCCTTGAGGCACGAGGACCCCGCCGAGTTCACCGGCGCGGTCTCCAGGCTGAAGGCTATGTGCTTCAAGGGGGGTATAATCCTCGCTGCCACCGCCCGCGCCTCCGGGTGCGGGCGACCGATTCCCACTCCCGAGGGGGGCAGCTTCTTGAGGCATGCGGTGAACGTCATCGTCTATCTGAGGGAGTCCCGGCGGGGCCCCTTGTCGGCCTACGTTGTGAAGCATCCGGACCGGGCCCGCATGGGGAAGGTGATACATTTCGGAGGGGAGAGGGTCTCGATATGGGAAGGGTAACCAGAAACTCCATGAGAGGCCGCCTCCAGGACACGACGGCCCAGCTGAAGAGAAGGTATAGGCCAGCCCTTAAGGACGACGCCATGCAGCGGGCCTTCGACGAGTTCTGGCCCGCTTGGTCCAGCGAGCAGGGCGCCATGATCTACGCTGGCGTCCTCTCCCCTCTCGATGTGCTCCTGCTGACCGCCGCCGTCGACAACAGGAGGGAGATAGAGGAGCTCAGGAGGGCGATCCGAGAGATCAGGAAGACGATACAGGAACTGCAGGAGGTCTTGAAGCATGAGGATTGAGGGCTGGCTGCTGGATGTCAGCTTCGCCGGGGACCGGGCCGTCCTCTGGGTCAGGGACCCCGAGAGGGGCAGGGTGAAGCTCTACGACCGGTACAACCCGGAGTTCTACGCGGAGCCCAGGGGCGTGGAGGCCGACCGACTCCGGGGCCTCCTGGAGGAGCACGACAGCATCGCCGAGATCACCCTGGAACGCAGATGCTCCTCCATAACCAACGACTCCGAGATCGAGGTGCTCCGGGTCCACGTGGACCGGGTGGAGAACTACCGCCGCGTCCTCGCCCAGGTGGATGCCCTGCCCTACGTCGCCGAGACCTACGACGCCGACCTGGAGCATGAGCTCAAGTACCTCTGCGACAGGCGCCTCATCCCAATGGGGAAGGTGGAGATCGAGGCGGACGGCAGTCGGGTCAGATCCATCACAGCCGTCCCCAGGGGCCTGGAGATCAGGCCGCCGCCTTTCACGCTGCTCTGCTTCGGGATGAAGCTTGGAGGCGCCGAGGGCACCGTGATCACCTTCGACGAGAGCCTAGAGGAGGAGTACGTCTTCACCGGCCCAACCAGGCGGATCATCCGGGACTTCCTGGACCACTTCGCCGACGTGAACCCCGACATCGTCGCCTGCCGCGACGCCGATCTCGTGAAGATGTTCACCTTCGGCAGGCGCTACGACCTCCGGTTCGGCGTCGTCACCCCCAGCGGTCCCCGGCTCTGGAGCGGCAGGGCTCACGTCACGCTCTCCACCTACAGCCGCCTGAGCCTCGCCGGCCTTGTGGAGCGGGTGCAATACACCCGGCTGCCGGCTAGGCTCTCCGCCGAGTGGGCGGCGGGGAGGGCCATCGAGAGCCGGCAGTGCTACGAGGCCCGGAGCCGCGGGATTCTGCTGCGGAGGGCGGGGGGCTTCCAGCCGGTGATGACCCTGAGGGAGCTGCTGCACCGGGATCACGGCGGCTTAATCCTCGCCCCGGATGTGGGGCTCCACGAGAACGTGGCGGCCCTTGACTTCGAGAGCATGTTCCCCAACCTCATCGTCCGGCGGAACATCAGCTACGAGAACGTGCGCAGGGGCGGGGTCCGCGAGGGGTTCATCGTCGACTTCACCCGGGAGACTCTGGAGCGGCGCCTCTACTTCAAGCACCTCCGGTACAAGCTGCCCCGGGACTCGCAGGAGTACGCCTGGTGCGAGGGGCGGCAGCTGGCCCTCAAGGAGATCCTGTTCTGCACCTACGGCTACAGCGGGTGCTGGGCCAACAGGTTCGGCAACGTCGACACCTTCATGGAGATCAACAGGGTCGCTCGGGACCACCTCGTGGAGAACATGAACCTCGCCCGGGAGGAGGGCTATCGCATCCTCTACGGCAACAACGACAGCCTCTTCCTCAAGCGCCCCGGCGCCACCACCGAGGACTACGCCGCCCTAGCGGAGAAGATAGCCCGGCATGTGGGCCTCCCCATGGCCGTCGAGAACCACTTCAGGTTCCTCGTGTTGCTGCCCCAGAAGGGGGACCCCGGCGTCGGTGCCGTCAACAGGTACTATGGGGCGACCGTGGACGGCGGATACGTCTGCAGGGGCATCGAGCTCCGCAGGCGGGACACACCCCCATACGTCGCCCGGGTCCAGCGGGAGGCAATCGAGGCGCTGCTGAGCTGCGGCTCCTTGGAGGAGGTGCGCACCGAGGGCGTGAGGCGAGCCCTAGCCGTCATCGACGAGGCGTGCCGCCGTCTCCGAAGGGGCGAGGTGCCCCCCGAGGAGCTCAGGGTCTCCACCGTGCTCCGCCGCAGCCTCCGGGAGTACAAGGCCCGGCTACCCCACGTCGCCGCCGCCGAGGCCCTGGACATGGCCGGCGAGAGCGTTGAGGCCGGGACCCTCATCGACTACGTCTACGTCGACGCGGGCCATCATAACCCCCTACGCCGTGTTCGGCCCGCCGGCTGCGGGAGGGGAGTTGATGTGGAGAAGTACGTCGAGCTGGTCCGGGAGGCGGGCCGCAGCATCCTCATGCCCTTCAACTTGGATGTCGGGTGTAGGAGCTTGGGACACGAGCTGCGGGCCTTGCACCTTGAAGAGTTTAATCTTAAGCGTCGAGACGCAACATAACCCAAAATTGGTTTTTCTGTATCACTCTATGACGGGCCTGAATTTGCAGCCGTATTCTATGATGCCTGAGCTGCCGTCCTCTCTCACCCTTCGGAACGCCGCCTCCACCCTAATCCCCGTCTTCATCTCATCAGGCTCTACGTCGACGACCTGGGAGAGGATGCGGACGCCGTCATCCAGCTGTATGAGCGCGACGACATAGGGCGCGTACTTCTCGTAGTCCTTCGGCGGGTTCCTGATGGTCGTCCACGAGACGACGCTTCCTTTCTCGCTGAGCTTACACTCCTCAAGCTCCCTGGAGCCGCATCGAGGGCAGACAGCCCTGCGAGGGAAGAAGACAGCGCCGCAGTTCGCGCACATCTCCCCTATGAGCCTGTACCTATACTTGATCTCGCGCCAGTACCTCGGAACGCTCACCTCAACCCCCCCTCAAAATGGCGACGGCGCACGTCGAACCAAGTCCTCCCAGGCTCTGCGCCAGCCCAACCTCAGCGCCGTCCACCTGACATCGACCTGCCTCGCCTTGGAGCTGCAGGGCGACCTCGGCTATCTGGTAGATACCCGTAGCCCCCACCGGGTTACCCCGGGCCTTCAGCCCGCCGAAGGTACTGGTCGGGATCTCGCCGCCTCGCGAGGTGTTCCCCTCGGCGACGAAAGCCGCTCCCTTACCCTTCTCGACAAAGCCTAGGTCTTCGAGGGAGATGACGCCGATGATGGTGGTGTCGTCGTGGACCTCCAAGACGTCGATGTCGCCAGTGGAGACGCCCGCCGCCTCGAAAGCCGCGGCCGCCGCCTGTCTCACCGAGTCGAAGGTCAGGATGTCAGGCCTCTCCGTCAGATAGTATACGCCGGTCGCCACAGCCGTGGATGCCACCTCTACGCCTCCCTCAGCCTTCTCTACGGGGCGTAGGAGGACAGCGGCGGCGCCATCCCCGATGCCGGAGCACTCCAGCATATGGATGGGATCGGCCTCCATGGGGGACGCCAAGACCCTCTCGATGCTGATCTTGAAGGGGTACTGAGCGTGGGGACACCCGACCGCGTGTTCGTGCCCCCTGACGGCGAACATGGCGATCTCGTCCGCCCCGACCCCGAACCTCTCCATGTAGTGCCTATGGATGAGGGCGCTCATCCCCACATTTGTGACGCCTGTGTAGGCGGTGTACTCCTGATCCTCAGACATCGCGAGGGACGCCGCGACCTCCTCTGGGAGGACATCGCTCATCTTCTCCACGCCCACCACCAAGACGCAGTCGTAGAGGCCGGAGGCCACAGCCTTCACACCCTCATGGAAGGCGACGCCACCGCTTGCGGACCCCGCCTCAACCCTGAGGGCCGTGATCCCCCTCTTTCCGAGGACATCAGCCATCATCCCCCCAAGGTTTAACTGCCTCTGGAAGACCGCCGAGCCCATATTTGAGACGTAGAGGGCGTCGATCTCGTCTGTGCCGGCCGCCTTAAACGCCTTCAGCGCCGCCTCCGAGAAGAGATCACCGAGGGATTTATCCCAGTGCTCCTTGATGGCTGTGAGGCCGACGCCTGCTACGGCTACACCTCTCATCGCAGAATCTTTCCTCTGATCTTTGAATAGATCGAGTAATCGACGTATCGTCTCCTGCTGATGAACACGGAGACCGCGGGGTCGAGGCGGCGGTCGCTTGCGATCGCCTCCTGCACGACGAAGCTGAAGGCGTCGCTCCCCGCCCCCGAGCCATAGGAGACGACAAGGATCCGATCGCCGGCGTTGGCGATATCCAGGGTCGCGGCGAGGCCTAAGGGCGTCGACCCGGCGTAGGTGTTGCCGACGAGGGGGACGACGAGGCCGGGCTTTATGGAATCCATGCCGAAGCCCAGTATCTTCGCGGCCTTGACGGGGAATTTGACGTTGGGCTGGTGGAACACCGCGTAGGTGAAGTCCCCCGGCTCGTAGCCGAGCTCCCCCATCAGTCCCTTCGCAGCTCTCACCACGTGTTGGAAGTAGGCTGGCTCGCCGGTGAAACGGCTGCCGTGCCTCGGGTACATCTCCCTCCCACGTCGCCAGAAATCCGGCGTGTCGGTCACGTAGGAATAGGATCCCTCGAGGTAGGCGAGGGTCCGGTCTGATTTGAGTCCGAAGATGAAGGCTGCGCCCCCGCAGGCGACTGTGTACTCAAGGGCGTCGGCGGGGCGGCCCTGGGCGGTGTCGGCGCCTATCGCCATGGCATACTTGACCATGCCGCTTGAGACAAGCCCGATGCAGGTCTGGAAGGCCTCGGTGCCGGCCTTGCACGCGAACTCGTAGTCGGCGGCCGTCACATTGGGGGTCGCCCCGATCGCCTCGGCGACGA
>CAZWKG010000053.1:0-6128 GCA_964634705.1 uncultured Candidatus Bathyarchaeia archaeon
GCGAGGTCGATGTAGAAGGGGGCGTCTTCTTTGGCGCCGAAAAGGTCGTAGTATTTCTCGGCTCCTTCCCTGTACGTCATCCCATCACACGCTCCTGTATCTGTTCGGACCTCTTTAGCTCGCTCCAGCTATATTGAAACCTCGCCTCCTTCTAATCGGAAGGTTCCTGAACTGCGATTCTTTCAGCTGCTTCGGCGTCTGTGTCCCATCTCGGGGAAGCGGATCTCCTCGCCGACCGTGTATAGGAAGATGCGGGCGGTGGTCTCCCCCACGTGCTTGAAGTGGCTGACGATGCGCCGGACGGCACCTGCGTAGTTGTCCGTCTTGTCCAGGCCGTCGAGCCATCGCTGGAAGCTGCCGTGCTCCGCCGCTATACGCTCGAACTCGCGGGCGTTGTGGATGGTGGCCAGGATCTTCCTTCGGTTGCGGATGATCCCCTCGTCCCCCATCAGGCGGTTGATGTCTTCGGCGCCGTAGGACGCGACGTTCTCGATGTCGAAGTCTTTGAAGGCCTTTTTGAAGTTGGGCCACTTGTTAGTGACGGTGCGCCAGCTGAGGCCGGCCTGGAAGATGCAGCGGGTGAGGTTCTCGAAGTAGGCGACATCCGTAGGCGGCATCCGGCCGCGGTACATCCAGCTAGGTGGGGTCCATTCCTGACTCATCTTGATCTAGAGGGCGTTTCCAGATGCTTTTGAAGGTTACGGGGTAAGACGCATCGCAGGCATATCTGCTATAGACTACTCTCTACCCAAGAGCCAAAAGCCGCAAGGCTAAAAGAGCTGGTTGGCGTAGCTTGAGGTGGTGACGGCGGTGTCCAAGCCGAGGGAGGGGATGAAGGAGATGGCGGAGCTGCTCCGCTCTGGGGCGAAGATGCTCAGCTACAACTGCCCCGAGTGCGGCTCCCCCCTCTTCGAGCTAAAGTCGGGGGAGATCTGGTGCGCCAACTGCCAGAGGCGGGTCGTCATCGTCCCTGAGGGGGAGGAAGAGTCGGCCGTGACGAGGGAGCTGCTCTGGGATTCCCTTGAGCAGACCCTCGGCGATAAGCTCTCGTCGCTGAACAGGCTCCTATCGATGGAGACTGAGCCGGCGAGGGTGCGGGAACTCGCCGATGCAGTGTCCGTGCTCCTCGCCTCCCTTGAGAGGCTCAGGCGCATAAGGAAGGGCTGAACCTAGAAGAGGGTGATGAGGGCCGCGCCCGAGACGGTGGCGATGCATCCGGCGACGACCCTCCACCCGAACCCCTCCGAGCCCCGGAGCATCAGCCAGCTGAGCACCAGGGAGAAGAGAGGGTTTGTCCCGATGAGGGTGGAGACTACGGAGACCTTCCCTGCGACGAGGGCGTTGAACATGCTGAGCCATCCAAGGCTGACGACTACGCCGGAGATCGTGAAATAGCCGAGGCTACTCCCACTGAGCCAGACAGCGTCCGAGTTCCTGGCGACGGCGAGGTAGACGGCGAAGGAGATGAGACTAGATGCCGCGCCCACGAGCGCTCCTAGGGTTGCCTCGGGGAGGATCATGAGACCTACCTTTCTAACCGCGGATGAGGCGCCATAGAAGACCGCCGCGAGGACGGGGAGGACTATGGCGTACCTCATGAGTCCGAAGTCGCCTTTGTAGTCTCCGCCACTTGTGAGGGCCACGCCGACGACCACGAGAACTATCCCCATCAGCGTAGTCGCAGCAACCTCCTCCCCGACGAGGAGGACCGCAAAGATGTAAGAGAACAGGGGACTCGAGCCGATTATGGAAGCGCTGACGGGTACACCGAGCCGCTCGATGGACATGAAGTTGCACAGCCTCCCTAGCGTCGAGGCGAGAATGCCCGCGGCGACGAAGTAGGCGATCGCCGCTAAGTCCAGCATCTGAGGCGGTGAACCCAAGAGAATCCCTGAAAGGACCAGGACCTGGACTAGGGCGCTGACAAGGGCGCCTGTCAGGGGGTTTGAGTCCCTCATCCCCTTCCGGGCCAGGACGGCGCTGAGGCCGTAGCAGAAGGCCGTGAACAGGGATAGGAACTCCACGTACACCCTGCATCCCAACCGTTTCCCAGACCCTATGCTGAAGTTTTACTTAAGGACTCCTGGAGGCGGCTTTCACGGCTGTGGAGGCACCCCGCGGCCGCTTAGGAGGCCCTTGACGAGGGCTGAGACGTCCCTCTGCACCTCGGCTACGGGTCTGTTGGCGTCGACCCTCTCCAGCTCATCCTGCTCCGCGAACTGGAGGTAGAGGTTCCTCACCCTCTGCTGGAAGGTGTAGACCTCGAAGACGGTCCTTCGCCGCCTCCTCATCCTGCCGAGGCCGGTCTCGGGGCGGACGTCGAGGAGGATGCAGAGGTCCGGCTTCAGCGTGAACCTGTTCAGCTCCCTGATCCATTCCAGGCTGACGCCCTCTGCCCCCTGGTAGGCCAGCGACGAGTGGAGGTATCGGTCCGAGATGACGATGCGGCCCTGTTCAAGGGCGGGGTCGATGATCCGTTTCACGTGCTCGAAGCGGTCGGCGGCGAAGAGGAGGGCTTCGATCTCGGGGGGGAGCCTGCTTCTCCGGTGCTCCACGTATTCGCGGATGAACCTGCCGATACGGCCCCGGCTCGGCTCCGAAGTGCGAAGCACGTTGTAACCCTGCAGCTTCAGCTCGTTGCAGAGCAGCCTTATGTGGGTGGACTTGCCGCTCCCGTCGATCCCCTCGAAGACGATGAAAGCGCCCCGCCTCGCCATACCATAGTAGTGTTAGGCGACGACGATAAATCACTTTTGAAAAGTCATGAGATTCTCTTTTTGGCTAGAAGTTCCAATCATGGGTCTTTAGGTGATGATTGAATCCTAATCGACTGCCTCGACTTCTTGCGGTTCAAGCCGGAGCTGGGGACTTACCAGTGGTCGAGTACCAGGTGCGGCAGACCCTCTGAAAATAGCTGTCAGCGGGTGTCAAGCATCTGCAGTTTCGATGAACCCCTCATCAGTGTTGACCTTCACGAGGACCCCGGTCTTAAGCATCCTGAAGGGGTCGCCCTCCAGCCTGTCGATGAGCGGAATCTCGGCGAGGACACACCCGGTAGCTATGATAGCCTCCGTATCAGTGTTGATGACGGCGGCTGGCGCCGTCCCCAGCCTCTTCATCCGGTAGATGACATAGCTGCCGACGGTGCTCCCCTTCCCCGTCGGGAAGACGAATACCTTGCCCTTGACACACTCGCCCTCGACAGCGTGCCCCGGTTCGGTGATGATGCCGGTCTCCGGGTCTACGCCGCCGTAGAAGCTTACGGGGTCGATGCTGACGAGAGCCTCACCCTCGGCGTATCCTCCGACCACTCGGCGGCCCCTGAGCCTCATCTCACCGCCTCCTCCACCAGCTCAGGGACCGTACCCAGCCGAGTCGGGAAGCCCATGCTGGAGGCGTAATGGGCCGCCTTATAACTATTCGTTGCTAACTCACTCCACCCCATCTCCCTCAGCGGCGCCACCACCATACAAGTATCGCGGAACACCCTGCCCCCCGCCCTCTCGATGATGCCGATATATCCTAACCGCTCGGCCTCAAGGTAGACGCCCCGGCTCGTAAACACCCGGAGCCGCCCTCCAAGTTCAAAACCCTTCAGAAGCCCCGCCACCTCGCGGACTTCCTTCAGGCTGCAGTGGGGACATCCCAGACAGACGACGGGATCGACGACATCAGAGGAGAGGCGTGAAGCAGCCTCGGCGAGGTCGGCCCCTGAGACGCAGACCTTCTCAAGGTTTCTAAGGTCTTCGGGGGATATCGCCGATGTCTCAGGGGTTACCCCTTCGACGTGGTAGAGGGCTATGCCGCCAGAGGTGGCGCACGCCGCCCCCAGCGCCTTAAGGGACTCCAAGTCCGGCCTCTTGATGCCTTTGAAGTAGGGGACGGTGGTCCCCAGCAGCCTCCCCGTCAGGTAGCCTAGCGCGCTGTAGTCGAGCCGGGTCTTTAGCTCCGCCTCGACCTCGACGACCTTCCCCGGGAGGCGGTTCTCCTCCAGCCTATAGCCGTAGAGGGGTGCTCGACCAGTGACGGCGCTTGCGAGGGTCGATGGCCCCGACTCCCTGTTCGTCCTAGCCCCCAGAACCGAGTTTGAGTAGGCGACGGCTGAAGACTCCGCCCAAGCGATCTGGTCGCCGAGCTGTGGAACATGACCAGCGAGGTAAGGCGTGCATGTGCATGTCGGCTCTACGCCCATCCGCTCGAAGGCCTGTACGACCCTGTGCTGCTTCTCAGCGAAGACCTCGGGGATGCCCATCTCCCGCCACCTGTCGAGGTCCATCCCAGCGGGGTTTAGGGTGGCCCTGACCCGGGCTCGGGAGCCCAACTCCGCCTGCTCCTCAAGGAACTCGAGACCAGCTTCGCCCAGGTTCTTATAGGAGACCCCGGAGATGTGGGCGCTCTCCACGGGGACGAGCCGCAACGCGCCGAAGACCTCCCCCAGTGTCACAAGCAGCTCCATGGACTTCGCAACGGCGGTCCCCTCCTCCCCGCCCAGCATCCGCTCCTCCTCCCTTGTCAGGTACAGCCTCCGATCCCCCGAATCAGTAGATCACCGGAGAAGCCCGATATAAACCATCATGAGGCCCGGCCCGAGTACCGGTCCAGCAGCTCCCTGACCCTGTCGGAGACGGGGATCTCCGCCCTCATGAAGTCCTCTGCAGACTTCGACAGCGGCCGGGTTGCGTCGACGCCGACCTTGCAGCCGAGCTCCAGCCCTTGGTCCGAGGCCGGGTCGAGGCTTGAGACGCGTACGTGGGGAATGACGAGCAAGTCCTCGTCCCCTCGAAACCGGGTCGCGATGGCCCACTCAACCTGCTCCATATCGAAGGGGTCTATGTCGGAGTCGACGACGACAGCGTGTTTCAGGCTCGGGTGGGCGGCGAAGACGGCCATCAGCACGTTCTTCGGGTCGCCTTCCCTGAACTTCTCGAAGCTGACGACGCAGTGGAGCCAGCCGCAGCCGCCGATGGTCATGTTGACGCCCCGGACCGTGGGGACCACGTTCCTCACGTACTCCCAGATCCGAGCCTCCCTGGGCATCCCCATCAGGAGCCTGTGCTCGGCCAATGACGGCAGCAACGCTTGGTAGAGGTAGCTCTCCCTGTGCATCGCCCCGACCACCTCGACGACGGGCTGACGCCGCTCCACGTCGAAGGTCCCCGAGAGGTCGACGAAGGGCCCCTCAACAGCCTCCTCGTCGAGGTGGAGCCTCCCCTCCAGAACGAGCTCGGCGTCTGCCGGAGCAAGCGCATCCACGTGCTCGCACTCCGTCAGCCTCAAGCCTCCGCCGAGGAGGGTGTTTGTGACCTCGAACTCGCAGGTTCCGAAGGGGGCGGGGGACGCCGATGCGAACATCACCGCCGGGTGGAGCCCGATGGAGATGCTCACGTCGAGGCTGCCGACACCCGCCTCCCTCGCCATCTGCACGATCCTGTATAGGTGGCGGGGCACGATCCTCAGGGTCATCCGCCTGTCGTCGAGGACCAGCAGCCTGTGGAAGGAGACGTTCTCCACCGAGCCGTCCGGGCTCCGAGCGTAGAGGATGCCAGAGGTGACGTAGGGGCCGGGGTCTCCCTCGAAGTGTGTGAGAACAGGGATGTCGCTTAGGCTGAGCTGCTCGACGACCTCCTTCACTGGACCGTCCCCGACCTCGCAGGGGGTGGGATTCCTCACCGCGTGTAGCAGACGCTCGTAGATGGCCTCGGCTTCGACGCCGAGGGCTTTGAGTATCCGCTGACGGGTCCCGCAGACGCCGCCCACGACCTTCGTCCCATAGCCCTCCACCTTCTCGAAGATCAGGGCTTTATCGCCGTCGAAACGCCTCAGCATGGCGGAAATCTCGAACCTCGGCGAGAGGGACTCCTCAATGTGAACTAGGTCGCCCTCCTCATCAAGCCGATGGAGGAAGCCCCTCAGGTCTACCATCACCGATCCTCCTCGGGGCCTCGTCCTTTTCCGCTCGTCAGCCGCCTCGCGAGTTCCAGCAGGGTCTTTCCAGCCGCGTCCCCTGTCGATACGGATAGGTTAGTGGATACGAGGGCCATCTTCCCATACTTGGCCGCGAGCTGTTCTCCGAGGAGCTGCCCGAGGAGGCGATCCCTGTCGCCGAGGAGCGGCGAAGACACCCTGTT
>CAZWKG010000054.1:0-6088 GCA_964634705.1 uncultured Candidatus Bathyarchaeia archaeon
ATCTTCTACGAGCCGCTGGAACTGAAACACGGCAACAGCCTCCTGGAGATAGGAGCCGGCTCAGGCTATGGGGCCGCCCTCGCCCAGGAGCTAGTCGGCCCCATTGGCCTAGTCGTCGCCATCGAGATAAATCCCGTTACATACCGCTTCGCAGAGGCAAACCTCCGGCGGACGGGGTACGACGACATCCTGCTGTTGCTCAGGGACGGCTCCCTTGGCCACCCTGAGAAGGCGCCGTACGACGCCATCTGCATCACCGCCGCCTGCCCCGATATACCGCAACCCCTCATCGAGCAGCTCAGGTCGCCGGGGAGGCTTATGGCCCCGGTGGGTGGACCCTCAAGCTTCCTAGGTCAGGACCTCGTGCTGCTGGAGAGAGACGAAGGGGGAGGCACCCGTCGGAGGACGTTGATGAAGGTGGCGTACGTCCCCCTCGTAGGCAAGTATGGCTGGACGTGGAGGTAGAGGATGGCGAGCAGCTTTAAAGCTTTGAGGCCCGATCCATGGTGGGAGAAACCTTGAAGGCCGGCGTTATTTCGAGGACGGATCTGCCTGAGGCCCTCGACGTCGCCCGGGATGTGATCGAGCACCTCGACTCCAAGGGCGTGGAGGTGCTTGTGGAGGCAGAGACAGCCCTCGCCCTTGATATATCCGAGATGAACACCGATCTCGGTGATATGGATGTGGACTTCATGGTCACCGTTGGGGGCGATGGCACTATCCTCAGGGCGGCGATGCTCATGCGGGAGCCAGAGACGCCCATTCTCGGCATAAACCTCGGGATGCGCGGCTTCCTCACCGAGGTTTCTCCCGACGATGCGAAGCAGGCCCTCGACCAGATGCTGGAGGGAGACTATAACCTTGAGGAATGTGTCAAACTCTCCTCCCGGTGCCTGGAGCTGGAGGAGGCGTTTCCGGACTCCTTGAACGAGGTCCTTGTGGCGTCATCCCTTCCGTCGAAGGTGCTAGACATGAGGCTCAGCGTCGACGGTGAGCATGTCATTGACATCCAGGCCGATGGCGCCATCGTTGCGACTCCGACAGGGTCGACGGCCTACTCCCTCTCAGCCGGCGGCTCCATCCTAGCGCCTGGAGTCCCGGCTATGATCCTGACCGCCGTCTGCCCCTACAGCTACTTCCGAAGCCTCGCAGTACCCCTATCGAGCCGCATCAGGATAGAGCTGCTGAAGCCGAAGACAGAAGCACTCGCCATCATCGACGGCAGGGGCCACACCGCCCTCAAGCCCCGGTCCACCATCGAAGTCTGGGCTTCCCCCCATAGGGCCCAGTTCATCAGGTTCAGGTCCTTCTATAGCAGACTTGAGCGGAGGCTGACCTTTCGACACGTTAAATAGGCGTCTATACGACGTATCCCCGTGGAGCCTTGACAACAAAGGTAGGCAACATCACCCGACCGCCAGATTGAAATTCCCATTCAAAAGCTGATAGGGGAGAAAGGATTGGAGAATGTGATCCTGCTGGACACATCGGCCTTCATAATAGGCTACGAGGTCTCCGATGTGGACATGGAGCACTACACGGTCCCCGCTGTCAGAAAGGAACTTCGGAGTGGAGACCTCTCGAGCCTCAGGCTAGACACGGCCCTGCAGACGGGGAGGCTGAGTATACGGAGCCCTGAGGCCCGATATGTTGCTGAGTTAGAGGCGGCTGCGGCCGAGCTCGGAGAGGCTGGCGTCCTTTCCTATGCTGACATGGAGCTGCTGGCGCTGGCTATCCAGCTCAGGGCAGAGGGGAAGAATCCCGTCGTCGTCTCCGACGACTACTCGGTCCAGAACGTCGCCGACCACCTCGGCTTAAGGTACAGTAGCCTCGCCACGCTCGGGATCAGGCGCCGTTTCGACTGGAGCGTCTACTGCCCTGGCTGCCGAAGATCCTTCAGCGAACTCCAGCCTGGCAGCGTCTGCCCTGTATGTGGAACGGAGTTGAAGCGGAAGCCCGTGAGGAAGAGGCCGGCTCAGCGGCGCTGAAGAAGTTCTTTCAGTAAACTTAATGTATTCTATAGAAGATGAGGGGATAGGTGCTTGACTTTTGACCTTTGATCTAGTCGTCAGAGATGGAAAAGTCTACACGCCCTATGGCTTCGTTGAGGCGTCTGTGGTAATCGACGAGGGGAGGATCGTCTCAATAACGAAGGGAGCCTTGGCGCCGAATGCTGACAGGGTGTTGAACGCCAGTGGTAACTTCGTCCTGCCCGGGGTGATTGATATGCATGTTCATTTTCGGGACCCGGGAGCACCCGAGCGAGAGGACTTTGAGACGGGGACGCGAGCGGCAGCGGCAGGGGGCGTCACGGCGGTTGCAGACATGCCCAACACAGTCCCACCGGTGACATCAGTGAAAGCCCTTGAGGAAAAGAAGAGAATCGCCGGAAAAAAGGCACTAGTAGATTTCGCTCTCATCGGAGGCGCCGGCGCCGTAAGGCCGGAAACCCTGGCTGCCCTGGCCGAGGCCGGGGTCGTAGGCTTCAAGACCTTCATGATCGCACGATTCAAGGAGCTGGCTGCCTCGGACGCTCAGATGCTGGAAAACTTCTACACCATAGCGGAGACCGGGCTACCTTGCCTCATCCACGCCGAGAACGGGGACATCGTCTCTCGATGGCGGGAGAAGGCGAGGGCAAGCGGAAGGGTGAACCACCTAGCCCACGCCGACTTCAGGCCCCCCATAGCGGAGAACGAGGCGACCATGAGGACCGTCCTCCTCGCAGAGGAGGCGTCCGTCCACCTCCACATTTGCCACATGACAACGAGAGGAGCCGCGGACATCCTGAGCTGGGCGAAGGCGAGGGGCGTCAAAGTTACGGGTGAGACGTCCTCCAACTACCTGCTGTTAACGGCCGAGGCGATGAGGAAACTCGGACCCTACGCCAAGATCGATCCTCCCCTGCGAAGTCCCGAGGATCAGAGGCGCCTCTGGGAGGCCTTGAATGAGGGGGTCATCGACGTTCTGGCCAGCGACCACGCACCCTACACCAAAGAGGAGAAGGAGAGGGGATGGGAGGACATCTTCGAAGCCCCATCCGGCGGCGTCGCCATCGAGACGGCCCTGCCCCTGATGCTCGATAGCGTCAACCGCGGCCTCCTGAAGCTTGAACGCCTGGTGGAGGTCTCCTCAACGAACCCTGCGAGGATTCTGGGACTCTATCCGAAGAAGGGCACGATAATGCCTGGGGCGGATGCGGATCTAGTCATCGTCGACCTGGACCGTGACTTCAGGATCAGAGGCGAGAAGCTCCACTCCAAGCAAAAAGTCACGGCCTTTGAGGGATACGAAGGCAGGGGAGCACCGCGGGTGACGATAGTCCGAGGTTCGATAGTCATGGAGGACGGCGAAGTGAGAGGCAGGCCGGGATACGGGGAGTTCCTACGCCCCATCGCCTAAAACCCTCAAACGCCCCCTCAGATCATTGCCGGTTTCAGCAACCTATGCGGGAATCTAAACGGCTTAAATGATAGGAGGAGTTCCTCTAACCGTATGTTCGACCTCATCATAAGGGGCGGGAGGGTCGTGGATGGCTCCGGCAACCCCTGGTACAGGGCAGATGTCGCGGTGACCTCGGGGAAGATCACAACTATAGGAAGGCTCGGCTCCGATGCGAGACGGATCATCGATGCCGATGGCCTCGTGGTGGCGCCGGGGTTCATCGACACCCACAGCCACTCCGACCTGATGCTGATGGCGGAGCCCGAGGCGAAGCAGAAGATCATGCAGGGGGTGACCACGGAGGTCATCGGCCAGGACGGCCTCGGGGAGGCGCCGCTGAGGGACGACATAGTCGACGACTGGCGGAGATACCTGTCGGGCCTCAACGGCGACCCCGACATCGACTGGAGCTGGCGGAGCTTCGCCGAGTACCTAAACAGGCTGGAGGAGGCCGAGCCGGCGACGAATGTTGTCTCCCTCGTGGGTCACGGCAACCTCCGCCTCCTCGCGATGGGGATGGAGGACAGGCAGCCGACGACCCAGGAACTTGAGGAGATGAAGAGGCTGCTGGAGGAGGCTATGCGCCAAGGAGCTTTCGGCCTCAGCACTGGCCTCATCTATCCTCCCTGCGTCTACGCCGACACCGAGGAGCTTGTGGAGCTCTGCAGGGTGGTGACCGCCTACGGCGGCCTCTTCGTCGTCCACATGCGGAACGAGGGCGACCGCCTTCTGGAGTCCATCGACGAGGTCGTCGCCATAGGTAGGGAGGCAGGCATCCCAGTCCACATGAGCCACTTCAAGGCGAGCGGGGAGCGGAACTGGGGGAAGGTGGCGGAGGCGCTGGAGAAGCTGGAGATAGCCCGTATGGAGGGTTTAGACTTGACAGTCGATCAGTACCCCTACGTGGCGGGGAGCACCTTCCTCGGCAGCCTACTCCCTGCCTGGGCGCACGAGGGCGGCACTGAGATGATGCTTGAGCGGCTCAGGGATGAAGCCATGAGGAAGAGGATCGCCGATGACATGATGAGGTCGGGGCGGAGCAGGGACTGGGGGTGGCATCGGATCTTGATCACATCGGTGAGGACCGAGGCTAACAAGCGCTTCGAGGGGAAGACTGTGGAGGGGATCGCGGAGGCGCTGGGGGAGAGCCCCGTCGACGCCGTCTTCAACCTCATCCTGGAGGAGGAGAACGTCGTCACCATGGTCAGCTTCATGATGTCAGAGGATGACGTACGAACGGTGATGCGCAGCCCCTTGCAGATGGTCTGCACCGACGGCATCGTCCTCGGCAAGCCCCACCCAAGGGCCTACGGTAGCTTCCCCCGGGTCCTAGGCCGCTACGTCAGGGACGGCGTCCTCAGGCTGGAGGAGGCGGTGAGGAAGATGACCTCAATGCCGGCGCAGACGTTCGGCCTCCTCGACCGAGGGCTCCTCAGGCCCGGCATGTGTGCCGATATCACCGTCTTCGACGCCGAGACCGTCATAGACAAGGCGACTTATCGTGATCCCATCCAGTTCCCGTTGGGCATCGAATATGTCATCGTCAATGGCGAGGTGACCGTTGATGGAGGCGAGCACACGGGCGCTCGCGTGGGGCGGGTTCTACGGCACTGCATGTCCCACGGGGTCGAAGGTTCGTAAACAAGATTTATATGCTGGAGAAAGGTTGCGTAGGGGAAGGCGGGAGTCTAATGGAGTCTGCCATTGAGGTGAAGGATCTCGTCAAAAGCTTTGGCAACGTCCTGGCTTTGAATGGGTGCAGCTTCACCGTCAGCGAAAGCGAGATTTTCGGTCTAATAGGGCCAAATGGCGCAGGGAAGACGACGGCGTTACGCATCGTAGGAACCATCCTCAAACCGACCTCGGGGTCCGTGGAGGTCTTCGGCATCGATGTCGACCGCGGCGCGGACAGGGTCAGAGAGATGATCAGCTACCTACCAGAGGAGGCGGGCGCTTACCAGAACCTCTCGGGGGATGAGTACCTCAGGTTTATGGCGAGCTTCTACGCCGGCAGCAGCGGGGAGATTGGGAAGATGGTCGATGGGGGTAGGGTCATCTCCGGCCTGGAGGAGAGGCTCAAGGACCGGGTGAAGGGCTACAGCAAGGGGATGAAGCAGCGGCTGCTCCTCGCCCGGGTGCTCATGGTTAAGCCGAGGCTAGCCATCCTCGACGAGCCGACGGCGGGTCTGGATGTCGTCCACGCTTACTACATTAGGCAGATGATCAAGGATTACGTGAAGAATCAAGGGGTGACGGTGCTGCTTTCGAGCCACAACATGCTGGAGGTCGAGTTCCTCTGCGACCGCGTCGCCCTCATCAACGAGGGGGTGATCATCGCCGAGGGGAGGCCCATGGAGCTGAGGGAGCGGTACAACGCTGAGAACCTGGAGCAGGTGTTCATGGAGGCGACGAGGCTTGGTTAACAGGCTGGCCACTCTCATCGTGAAGGAGGTTAAGGAACTCGTCCGGGATCCGAAGATCCTCATCGGCGTCATCTTGATGCCCCTCCTCATCTTCCCCGTTATGGGAACCGCCATCGGCATCTCACAGGAGTCGGTTATGAGGGCGATAAAGGAGGCTTCCTTCGCAGCATATGACGAGGATCGGGGCCCTGCCGCAGAAGCGCTCCTCGCCTATCTAGATG
>CAZWKG010000055.1:0-6086 GCA_964634705.1 uncultured Candidatus Bathyarchaeia archaeon
GAGGCAGGACTGCATCAGCATCGCCTACACCTACAACGAGCCCCTCATCAACCTCGACTACGTCGAGGACGTAGCCCGGCTGGCGAAGAAGCAGGGCCTCAAGAACGTCCTCGTCACCAACGGGTACATCTCCCTCCCCGCCCTGAGCAGGGTTGTCGAAGTCGTCGACGCAGCCAACGTCGACTGGAAGGCGTTCAGCGAGCCCTTCTACCGGAAGCACTGCAGTGCAGACCTCAAGAGCGTCCTAGACGCGACTGTGGAGATGAAGCGTAGGGGCGTCCACGTCGAGGTCACCTTCCTCATCATCCCTGAGACCAACGACGGCGAGGACGAGGCCCGGAGGATGGCCCACTTCATCGTCGACGAACTCGGACCGGACACGCCCCTCCACCTGAGCAGGTTCTTCCCTCATTACAAGTTCACCCACGTCCCCTCGACGCCTGTCCAGACACTAATAAAAGCCAGACAGATCGCCATGGAGGAGGGTGTCCGATACGTCTACGTCGGCAACGTCCCCCTCACCGACTACGACGACACCCTCTGCCATAGCTGTGGAAGGCCTGTTGTCGAGCGCGGTGGTTACACCATCACTGGCTGGCACCTTGACGACGAGAACAACTGTGAATACTGCGGGGAGCCCGTCCCCATCGTCGGCAGAAGGGAGAGCCATGGGAGCCGGTACCTCTTCTAAGGTGCAGCAGAACTTTTTTCTTCCAAGCCTTGCATCCCCTCGCGTAAACTTCGAGAGGATTGACCTGAGCGTAAAGCGGACCTAGTCCACTTTCAGTGACCAGACAAGGAACACACTGAGGAGACCTCAGGCTGTTCAGCCAGGGCATGAAGGCCTGCGTCGAGATCGCCATAATGGCGGTCGATGTTGGCGGCGGCACCATCGTTAAACCCGTTGTGGTGGTTGCTATCAGTCATGCAGGGATCGACACAGCAATGATGATCACCCGCCAGCTCCAACCGTATCAGGGACCTGAAGATCCACGAGTTCCTAGCGAAGCCGCTGTAAACCAAGACTCACCGCCCTTGGTTCTTCTCTTTCTTTAAAATCATAGATAGATTGAAATCAACCTAAGAAACATTAATGGGGGCGTCCGGATGCCTGAAGAAAAGGGTAAGCCGCTGCGCATCCTCTATGCGACCATCTTCCTCACCTCGACGAGCTTTGGCGCTGCTACCTTCCTACTACCTGTTTATGCGGAGGAGCTTGGAGCCTCCTACGTTGCCCTCGGAGCCATCGGTGCCGCAGGCTCAGCAGCCTACATGGCGATGACCCTCGTCTCTGGGGCCCTCCTCGACAGATTCAACCGGGTCACGCTCTACCTTGTCTTCGCCGCCTTCGGTGCCGTGGCCGTACTGATGTTCTATGCGGCCAGGCGTGTCGATGATCTCGTGGTGCTCAGAGGCCTGATGGGCATCGCCTCCGCTACTTTCTGGGTCACGGCAAGCACGCTGGTCGCGGACATCTCCTCGCCAGAGGCTTTAACGAGGTCCATTGGACGGTACAATATTTCATGGATCACAGGATTCATCACAGGCCCCTTCCTCGGAGGCCTCATCTCGGATGCCCTAGGCTTTCAGGTCCTCTTTGTCATCTTAGCTGGGTTGATAGCCATAAGCTTCGCCGTGGCCTGGATGGGCCTCAAACATCTAGTATTACCCGGTGACAGACCCGTAAGGCAGGGGTTCGACCCCTATGCGCTGAAGAGGCTCTATGCCGCCTATCTGATACTCCTTCCTTATGGCATAGTCCTCGGCGTCTATATGTCCATCCTGCCTGGCCACATGAGGACGCTAGGAATCACCCCGTCCGTCATAGGTTTCCTTCTTACGATGACGAACAGCGTGAGGGGCGTCGGCTTCGTTTATGTCGAGAGGTTCGTCGAATGGGGTGAGGAGAGATCTCTCGCCCTCGCCTCATGCCTCATGTGCGCCGCCTTCCTCATTGTCGCCTTCTCGAAGAGCACTCCGAGCTTACTCGTCCCTCTGGCATTGATCGGCCTCTCAGGCGGGATAATAACTCCTGTAATCCAGAACGCCATTGTACGCAGAAGCCCGCGCCAAACCCTCGGCACTGTCATGGGGGTTCATGAATCGGTTTATGGCGTGGGCATGTGTATCGGCCCCATGGTGGGGGGCGCCGTCGCCGAAGCCTTCCAGCCAGCGACGATGTATCTGTCGCTGTCTACCCTCTCCCTTGTGATACTACCCCTATCCCGCAGGCTCGGTACTGAGGCGCGCCAGACGCCGGCCAAGTGAAAGCTCATATACCCGTTTCTTTCTCTATCTCTCGCACGAGTAGACTAGCGCCATGGTCCGATGCGACAATTGCGGAAGAGAAGTCGACTTGCCCTTCAGGTGTAACTACTGTGGAGGCTACTTCTGCGTGGAGCATAGGCTTCCAGAGTTCCACGACTGTTCGGGTCTCCAACGGGGTCGGGGCGCCGTCAACATAAGGGCAAGCAGCTCGTATCGTCCAGCCGACAATCTCTACCGACGTCCTCGGCGCAGGCCAACCTACTCAGACCTGTTCAGGTTCAGCGACCAGGAGGTTAGACATCTCGCCGTCGGCCTCCTCCTCATCTCCACTATCCCCCTAACATGGATGTCAAGTTTCCTCTTCAGGAAACCCATTATCGTACTTGGGGCTGTAGGCATCTTCGCGGCCGCCTTCCTCCTCCATGAGCTCGCGCACAAGTTCTCAGCACAGCGGCTCGGCTATTGGGCCGAGTTCAGGCTCAACATGTTCGGTGTGCTAATCACGCTTATGTCCTTCTTCTCCAATTTCAAGGTCGTGGCGCCAGGGGCGGTCATCATATCAGGTCTTATGTTCGGAGAAGACTATGGGAAGATCAGCCTCGCGGGGCCGCTCACCAACATAATACAGGCCGTCCTGTATCTGTTTGTGGGCTTTACCTCGGCGAACCACCTGGTCGGATTCCTCGCCGATGCGGGGGTGACAGTCAACTCCAGCCTAGCCCTCTTCAACCTCATCCCCTTCGGGGTTTTCGATGGCGCGAAAGTCCTCCGTTGGGACTGGAGGGTCTGGCTGGCCGCCGTCGCAACATCGGGTTTGCTATTCTTCTACGCCCTCTAGTCGTGCACAACTTATCTATGAGTTCGCCGAACGTTAGATGAGCGGAGATGATCGTCATCCCAGGGCCGGCCTCAATTGAGCTAGGGGAGAAGATCGCAAGAGAATTAGGCGTTGAAGCGCACCCTGTGGACCACAGGGTCTTCCCCGACGGCGAGAGCTACATCAGGCTCACCGCCCCCGTGGAGGGCGAGACCGCCGTCATCGTCCAGACAACATCCCCACCCCAGGACACCCGCCTGATACAGTTCTTTTTGATGGCAAGCACCTCCGCGGACCTCGGCGCGGAGAGGGTGATCTGCGTCGTCCCCTATCTAGCCTACGCCCGTCAGGATAAGCGGTTCCTCGAGGGCGAAGCCCTCAGCCTCGACATCGTCCTCCACCTGCTGGAGGAGGCGGGCGCAGACGATCTCATCGTCATCGACGCCCACGACGCGGACTCCCTCCAGAGGGTCCAGAAGCAGCATAGGGTCAGAGTGGAGAACCTCTCAGCCATCCCTCTCCTTGCAGAGCATCTTAAGGAGTTTGGATACGGCGGCGCGTTCAGCCTATCACCAGATGAAGGCTCTGTCCACCGTGCCAAGATGGGCGGAGAGGTGCTCGGCAGGGGCTTCGGCTTCTTCGAGAAACAGAGGGACCTCAGGACAGGGGAGATCGAGATGAAGGTGAAGGATCTAGAAATCCGGGGGAGAGACGCCGTCGTCTTCGACGACATCATAAGCAGCGGAGGGACGATGGCCCGAACGATCGCAGGGCTGAAGAAGCAGGGGGCCAAACGGGTTGCAGCGGCGTGCACCCACGGGCTGTTCATGGGCGACGCCGAGAAGCGCATCCGGGAGGCTGGCGCAGATCACATCGTAGCGACGGACACTGTGGATACTAAGTTCAGCAAGGTCTCTGTCGCCCAGCTCATTGCCAAGAACCTCGAAGAAATCTTGTCTTGAAGGATAGAGCCCTTCCATCGGGCGCGTCTCTTCCGAAGTTCTTCTGTAATGCCGGTCCTAGCTGGCAGCGCGTCGGAAAGCATAGATGCGTTTTCGAAACGTATTTCATTGTGTAGAATGCCTTTATCACAGGTATCTGCGATGATCAGCTCTAAGATCAGGCTCAAGGTCCAGTCGGTCAAGGCGGTGAAGGATGTAGAGAAGCGGGAGAGCTACCAGATAGACTTCGTCGAGATACGGCAGCGACCGCCCATGGTGATGATGACGCCTCCTGAGGTCCCCGAGGAGATCGGACAGATGGTGGTCCAGATCAGCAAGGGAGTCCAGAGGGTCCTGCCGGGCGGCGATGCGAAGGAGTACGAGGTGAGGAAGCTGACCATGATCCTGACCGCGGAGGAGCTGGAAGCCTTCAAGCTGAAGCCCTACCCCAACCAGGTCTACGAGCTGACCATCACCGAAGGCGCCCTATACTTCAAGGAGATCTAAAAAGCGCCTGTGAAAGCATTAAAATACTATCCTTCGAGGGGTGATCATAGTATGTCTAAGGTGGTTGAGATCAAGGCCGACGCATGGGAGAAAGAGGTTCTGAAGGCGGACAGGCCCGTAGTCGTCGACTTCTGGCACCACATGTGCGGCTGGTGCAACAAGCTGAATCCAGTCTACGAGCAGCTTCCCGAGAGGTTCGGCGACAGAGTCAAATTCGTCAAGGTGAACATCCTCGAGAGCCCTGAGAACCAGAGACTCGCCATCGGCCTAGGCGTCCTTGGGACGCCGACCCTGAAGTTCCTCTGCGACGGCAGGGCAGTCGGCGAGATCATCGGATACAGGCCCCTGGACAGGCTCGTCGAAGAGATCGACGATATCCTCAAGAAGAAGGACGAGTGCCTCGAGAAGAGCACGCCGCTTAAAGGATAAGTCATAAAGGCGGGGATCAGCCCTGTACGACGTCATCGTCCTAGGTTCTGGACCGGCAGGTCTGACGGCGGCGATATACACCGCGAGGGCGAGGCTGAGAACTCTCGTTGTCACAGGAGATATGGTCGGCGGCCAGATCGCCCTGACCTACCAGGTCGACAACTACCCGGGGTTCCCAGAAGGCTTAAGCGGCCCAGAACTCACGCGGCTCATGAGGATGCACGCTGAGAGGTTCGGGGCGGAGTTCATCGAGGATAAAGCGATGACGGTCGACTTCTCGACGCGCCCCCTCAAGGTGTACATGGGCGATGAGGAGTACCAAGGCGAGACGGTCATCGTCGCGATGGGCTCGGTGAACAGGAAGCTTGGCCTCGAGTCGGAGGAGCGCCTAATGGGCAGGGGCGTCTTTGTATGTGCAACCTGCGACGCCGCCCTCTACGAGGGGAAGCGGGTTGTCGTCGTCGGCGGAGGTGACTCAGCGGTGCAGGAGGCGCTGGACCTCGCGAAATTCGCCAGAGAGGTGGTCATAGTCCACAGGCGCAGCGAGCTCTCAGCCTGCCTGTGCCTGAAGAACAGGGCCGTGGAGAACGAGAGGATACGGTTCGTCTGGAACACCGTCGTCGAGGAGATACTAGGCGAGAGCCGCGTCGAGGGGGTCAGGCTCAAAGACCTCGAGACCGGCGAGGAGCGGGTCCTACAATGCGACGGCGTCCTCATCGCCATAGGGTGGATACCGAATACATCCCTCTTCCGAGGTCAGCTCGACTTAGACGAGCGGGGCTACATCGTCTCCGAGACGGGCACCGACACGAGCGTCGACGGCGTCTTCGTCGGCGGAGACATCATAGACAAGAAGTACAGGCAGGTGGTGACGGCCTGCGGAAGCGGATGCAAAGCCGCCTTAGATGCCGAGCGGTACATAGACAAGCTCCGAAGTGGAGCATGAATACACGAAATCCTGAGCCCAAAATCATCCCATGATAAGCAACCTCTGATTCTAAGCAACCTCTGATTCGGCAGAGTTCTTGTCGAGGTGGGACCCTCGTCTCGGAGTCGGATAAAGGGGCATGTTTTAAACTGGATGAGCCCTATCTACTTCCGGTCCACGACAGCCTGACGAGGGG
>CAZWKG010000056.1:0-6020 GCA_964634705.1 uncultured Candidatus Bathyarchaeia archaeon
GAGCCCCGGGCGGGATTTGAACCCGCGATCTCCTGCTCTCTGGCCCCCAGGCGGGAGATACCAAGCAGACGCTTTGGCCAGTCTAAGCCACCGGGGCAGGGACATCCAGGGCTAACCTAACGTCTTTTAGACCTCCGATTTTAATCTTCCCATCACACACGAACCCCGTAATACACCATAGACGCTACAAAAGACCCTACTATCATGGAACTTCTAGTCTATGGTTATACGTATTTTCTAATTTTGATTTTTCAAGCCCTGTCAGCGAAATGTCCATTTTTATCCGTTCGTTAAAAATTTTTATGAACTAAAATTGAAATGATTACATCTTACTGAGAAATTAATTTCGGAAAAATGGCCAAATACTTATATATTAAGAAATAAATCTCTTAATTGGACGTGTCATATAAAATGTGGGTTGACAGTCGGAGAGCGGATATACGTAGACTGGTGAAGGAATCACTAGAGGAGGCGCGCCACAAAAACAAGGAAATTGAGACCATCGATCCCATTTTGATATGCGCTCGGCGCCTGTTCCCCTATCTACATGAGGAGGCGATATACAAGTATGCAAGGACGGCTCTGAGGGTCATCAGGAACCAGCCTCAGGCCGAGACCAGTTTGAACGGCCATCAGACCACTCTGCTCCCCCACATTCTTCGCGCGTAGTCTGATTCTTTTAAATTGAAGACGGCCAAGCTTATGCGTGAAGGACACGGCCTAAGCCCGGTGAATGAAGGCACTGTTCTCACTACATACCTCGAAACGGCTCGATCAGTGGAGCCTCGGAGACCCGCATCTAAGATAGGTCCGGACATGAAGCCACAAGCGGATTAGAGGAGCTGATAAGCATTGCGGACTAGGCTGAGAGCTCCCGAACTTTCATCATGTTGTCGGCGTCGCTCCTCCGCCCATCAACGGGCGTCTCCATGATCATCGGCGCGTCGGCGAGCCTGCTGTGGAGGACGAGCCTGAACCCCTCGTCGCCTATCTCGCCCAGGCCGATGTGCTCGTGGTGGTCGATACCAGTGCCCAGACCCCCGACTGAGTCGTTTAGATGCACCAGCGTCAGCCGCTCGAAGCCGACGGCGCCCTCGAAGGCCGCCAAAGTCTCCGCCAACCCCCCTGGCTTCCTCAGCTCGTAGCCCGCGGCGAAGGCGTGGCAGGTGTCGAAGCAGACGGCGACGCGCTCCGAGTCTTCCACGCCCTCGAGTATCAGCCTAAGCTCTTCAAATCTCGAGCCCACTTGGCTGCCTGAGCCGGAGCCGTTCTCCAGAAGAATCATTGCAGGGTCTTCGGAGCTGTCAAGGGCCGTGTTGACCGCTTCTAAAACGCGGGCTACGCCTTTGTCGTTGCCTGCGCCGAGGTGGCTTCCGAGGTGGGTGACGAGGAACGGAACCTCCAGGGCAGTGCATCTGCTCAGCTCAGTCTCGAGGGAGTCGATGGACCTCTCATAGATCTCTTCGTTCGGCGAGGCGAGGTTCAGGATGTAAGGCATGTGGACGAACACAGGGGCGATGCCCGCCCGCCTTTGTTTCTCCTTGAATGCTCTGGCTGTCCCTTCCTCGAGGGGCTTGAAGCTCCAGCTCCGGGGGTTCCGGGTGAAGATCTGGAAGGTGTCGCAGCCCAGCTCCAAAGCCCGATCCACCGCTCTGTCGATGGAGCCTGAGATAGAGACGTGGAAGCCGAGCTTGACCATGTCCTCGGCCATTTAGTATCGAGTCTGGGTACTTAACCCCATCCGGTGTGACCTCGGAAAAGCCCGCCGTGCTCGTAGTTCAGCGACCTAAGGCAGAGCAGCAAGATCATAGATCTGTGATACAGACCCCTTTTCCATAATTTTCTTTTAAACAGTTCAGGCACCCCTACCCAAAGGGACAGGTAGATGCAGAAAGGACAATTAAAACACCTAAAGCGTGAGGAAACGAAGGGAACAGAACAACTGCTGGAGGCCGACCTCGAGCTACTCCCCCTCTACAACAGGGCCGCCAACCGCAGCAGGGTCACCGAGGAAGAGGCCACCCACCTCCGGGCCCTGAGGCTCATAAAGAAGGCCCTCACCAAGTTCGACCTCTCCAAGAACGAGGTCAGGGTCTACCTGTTCCTGGCGAGATTCGGGGCGCAGAAGGCCCAGAGGATCGCCGAGGCGCTCAGCGTCCACAGGACCGAGGCGTACAAGATACTCCACCGCCTAGAGAGGCATGGCCTCGTCTCATGCATCTTCGAGAGGCCCATGAAGTTCGTCGCCGCCCCCTTCGAGAGGGCCCTCGAGAACCTCATCGAGGAGAGGCGGCACAGGATATACCAGCTGGAGCAGCGGAAGAAGGAGCTCCTCGACATCTGGCTCTCGCTGCCGAAGCCTGAGGACGTGAAGACCCGGAGCGAGACTTTCCAGGTGCTGGAGGGGAGGCGGCAGATCAGCGTGAAGGCGAACGAGCTCCTCGACGGGTGCAACAGCGAGCTCCTGATGGTCTTCCCCGACAGGAACCTGCTCTGGCTCTACAACTCGCCCTTCTTCGACGAACTAGAGAAGATCGCGAGGAAACGGCCGCTCGAAGTCCGCATCTTGACCAACTTCTCACCCACCAGCACCTACGTCCTCGAACAGATCGACCTCGGCGACGGCGACTTCGCCTACTTGGAGGCCGAGGAGGCTCCGAGCTTCATAATGTCCGACGGATGCCAGATCCTCCTGATGATGGAGCGGGGGCGGGCCGGGGAGGAAAACCCCTTCGCGATGTGGACGAACTACAGGTCTATAGTCAAGGCCTTCAGGCTGCTGTTCACACTCCTCTGGAAGAAGGAGTCAGCCGCCCCGGTCCTGCGAGTGGCTGGAGCCGATTCAGCAGACTGAGTTTCAATGCCACTGGACCTGTCTTCTAGAAGATCCCTAACTTGGAGTCGGCGTCTTAAGTTGACTTTCTTATGGTTCCCTAATCGCTGTTGTGTAGAGGTATACTACATACAAATCAAGATATCATAAAAGGATCGGAATAGGGTGCGGGGATACGAGAAGTGGCTAGTCTAGTAAAAAGAAAAAGAGGGCTAAGCCAAGTCGTAACAACTCTGATACTACTGGTGGTCTCGGTGCTGCTGGCAACCATCGTCGCATACTACGCCACAAACATAACCATGACGAGAACACGGCAAGAAGAAGTGGAACTCGTATACGTCCACGTCTGGGTTGACAGAGATGGTGAGGCTTCTGCGGCGTTTAAGATCAAGAACGTCGGAAGCAAGGACATCCTCCTCGATGAGATAGCTGTTAGAGGCGTCGAAACTCCATGGGACAACGTCTACTATAACGATACAAATGTTCCAGATACAGACTTACCTTGGATAAACATGACTATAACGGCTGAACTCGACAAGTTTGAAGAGAATGCAACGAAGGACGTGCCTCTAGCATCCAGCGGTGAAATGGCCGTCTACATTAGGGATCCGCCTAACATCGAGCTAACTGACGTAGGGACCACGGTGAGCATCTGCGTCTATACCATGAATGGTCAGTGGATCGAGGAAGTCAACGTCGAATTAGGCAGCTAAGCCCTCGAATCCTCCCCCTTTTTCTTCCAATTCAAGTGGTTCAGATGGCTGAACAGAAGATGTCACGCAACCTGTACGGCGGCCTCTCCTTTAAGAGAGGGCTTGCAACCCCAGTCAGCATGCTCATCATCTTTTTCTCGTTGACCCTCATCTCGACCATCACATACTATTATGCCGTCAGCAGGGTGGAGGCGAGAAAGGAGGGTCTGAAGATGGTCGCGGCCGAGGAGAGGATGCTCGACTTGGAGGAGGCGATCTCCTCATCTGCCTGGTCGCCCGGTTCCACCCGAGTGATATACTTCTCCTGGTACGGAGGGGAGCTGCGCATTGAGCCCACGGGAAACTTTCTAAAGCTCAATGTCACTATGGGCGACTCTAGCGAGGTCCTGTTCAACAGCAGCACCGGCCTCGTCCTCTACCGGCTCCCTTTCACTAGGTTAAGCGGCGTCGGCCGCTGGCTTCTCGGCGACAAGAGGGCGATCGTCAACATGAGCTCCGCCTACCAGGCACAGGTGCGCATCGAGCTCGGAGACGTAAGGCAGGAACTTAGAGTTGGTTACAGGCCTCTGGTCTCTTCTTCTGTAGGCGGCTTGGTCGATGGGCGGAGGGTGAACAACATCCGCATCTACATCATCAACCTGAACGAATCTCAGGCGCTCTCATCTGGAGGCGAGTTCCACTCCAAGGTGCTCTGCAGCGGGGTATCGACGAGGGTGCACACCTACAACCTGACCTCTTCCGTGTCTGCTGTCAGCATCACGGCGACGCTGAACGTGTCGGAGAGGACGGTGGAGGTTCCTATCACGAGCGGCCCATCGGGTTCAACAGTCAGGTTCGAGGTCCTCGTCAGCCACATCGAAGTGAAGGAGGTGAGCGTCTGATGGCTTCAGAGGCAATGACCTACTTCTACACACTCCTGGCTCTAGGGGCCGTCGGGCTGATGCTCACCGCCACCTTCCAGGTACACGCCGACAGCCTCCAAGCCGTCTCCGAGAGGCAGGAGCTGAAGAGGCTACTTGAGACCATAGCATCGGAGGGGACGGAGCTGATCGCGCTGACGGAGGCCACCGGCGCCTCGGCCAAAGTCTGCCTACACCTCCCCCAAACCGTCGGGAACAGGCTGTGGTGGGCGCGCCTCGTATCCGACTCCACAGGCACGTGGGTTGAGGGGGCCTTCGGGAAGTCTTGGGAGGGGCGTCCCGAATGGAGGGTGGAGCTGCCCCAGAATATCACGGCCTCAGGGACATACGAAGGGGGCGTCAGAACCCTCTCGCTGACCTGCGCCAAGGAGGGCTCAGATATCGTGTTGACCCTGAGTTCATGGGAGGCTGGGTGACGGGATGGCGTTCTGGAGGAGAAAGAAGAAGAGGGCGGCGGAGGAGGAGAAGGCGGAGGGGCTGAGCAAGGAGGAGCTGCTCGGCGCCCTCGGCATCCGCCGCTGGCGCGTCCCGGAGGGCTACCAGGAGGTGGAGAGCTACCCCCTCATGGCACCCTTCTCATACGCCGTAATAGCGGAGAACGAGCAGACCTCGGAGCACCTCTACATCATCGACGAGCTGCCGATGGACCTGGAGGGGCGGGAGGCTTTCACGAGGTTCCGCGAGATCCTTGAACAGGAGCTGGAGGCTCCGAGGGAGGAGCAGAGCCTGAAGGAGGCGTTCAACAAGCAGGTGCCCCGGATCCTGGAGGACCATGGAGAAGTCGTCAGGGTCCTCACCCCCGTAGGGGTTAAGAAGGTCCTCTATTTCCTTGAGAGGGATATCGCGGGCTTCGACAAGATCGACCCCTTGATGTTCGACCCGAACATTGAGGACATAAGTTGCACGGGCTTCAATAAGTCGCTGTTCCTCTGGCATAGGAATTACGAGAACATCCGCACCAACATCTCCTTCGGCGAGGAGGAGCTCAACGACTTCATCATGAAGCTGGTGCACAAGGCGGGGAAGCACGTCAGCCTCGCCTTCCCCATCGTCGACGCAACCCTCCCTGGGAAGCACAGGCTCGCCGTCACCTATGGCAAAGAGGTTACGCCCTCCGGCACCAGCTTCACCATCAGGAAGTTCCGAACGGACCCGATGACCATCATAGACCTCATCAAGATGGAGACGGTGAGCGAGATGACGGCCGCCTACCTCTGGATGCTCATGGAGAACAAGTACTCAGGGATGATCATCGGCGCGACGGGCGCTGGGAAGACGACGGCCCTCAACGCCATCGCCTGCCTGACGCATCCCTCCTACAAGATCATAACCGTGGAGGAGGTCGCGGAGATCAACCTCCCCCATGAGAACTGGGTCTCAACAATCGCGAGGCCCGGCTTCGGGATGGAGAGGGCCGGCGAGATCAGCCTCTACGACCTGATAAAGTCGGCGGTCCGCCACCGCCCGGACCTCATCCTCGTCGGCGAGATAAGGGGCGCGGAGGCCTACGTCCTCTTCCAGAGCCTCGCCACGGGCCACGGCGGCCTCTGCACC
>CAZWKG010000057.1:0-5938 GCA_964634705.1 uncultured Candidatus Bathyarchaeia archaeon
TACGAGCCGACCCTGAGATCGCCGACCTTACCCATCTTGAAGGACAACGCTTCAACCTCAGACTTTCGAACACAAATCTGGCTGACGCAAGATAAAGATTATTGTCCTCGAAGACGGCTCCAGTCAAGCCGCAGAAAAGATCGAGTTCATCTTTTATAACCTCTAAGATGGAGAGGCTTTATTAAGGAGGTGCTCTTGCTCGGTTCCTTAAACTCAGGTCCAGCAGCGAGAGGTGTATATCATTCACTCTCATCGGTATTCAGGATGCTCCGGCACCGAAGAGACGCCCCAGGCCGGCTGAGGATGATCGCGAACTTTGCCGTCACCTACCGCTGCTCCAGCCGATGCAGGACCTGCAACATCTGGCAGATGCCCGACGCCGGCCGAGACGAGCTGAGCCTAGAGGAGATACGCACCCTCTTCGAGTCAAACCGAGGGTTTCTGCGGGATGTCGAGTCCATCCAGCTCACGGGCGGCGAGCCGTTCCTGAGGTCCGACCTCCCTGAGATTGTCTCAACAATCCACGAGTGCCTCCCCAGGTGCAACTTCTGGATACCCACGAACGCCATGGCGCCAAAGATCATCGAGAGCGCGACTAGAGAGATGCTGGAGGCGTTGGGCGGCCGAGGGCTAGGCATCAGCGTCTCCATCGACGGCATCGAGGGAAAACATGACTCGATGCGGGGCGTCGAGGGTTCCTACTCCGCCGCCGTCGAGTCGCTCAAGAGGCTTGCGGCCCTCAGAGAGGAGTACCCTGACCTCGGGCTGACGGTCGGTATGACCCTGACGCCTGAGAACTACGGAGAGCTTTGGGATGTTTTCGCCATGTCGAGGAGGCACGGCGTCGACTTCAGCTTCAGACCCGTCAACTTCAGCGACATCTATTACAGGAACCCGAGGGGCGGATTTGAACCCGGGGACGACCTTGGGGAGATGGTCTCCGTCATACGCAGAATCGGGCGCGACCTTGTTGGGCGACGCGGCCTCGTGGCGGCGGCTCCTAGGCTTCGCTACATGCAGGGGGTTCTCGACTATATCCGAGACCAGAGGGTGAGGCGGATGCCGTGCTCCGCCGGCTCCCTCTCCTTCTTCCTGGATCCCTATGGGGACATCTACCCCTGCATCATCATGGATCACAAGTTGGGGAACGTCCGGGAGAGACCCCTCGAGGAGATATGGAAATCCAGGGAGGCGATGGAGGCCCGGCGCAGGATCAGAAGCGGCCTGTGCCCCAACTGCTGGGTCGAGTGCGAGACCTTCCGAGACATCCACAGAGACCTGCCGGGGCTCCTCTCTACGGCGCTAAGGGCCTTCTTCCAACCATCTACCCTGGGAATCAACTGAATTTAAGAGGAAGCATATTTTAAACCGATGAACCAGATCGAGGGATATGGCCTACACATTCTCATACGTGGTGGGGCCGCCCCGAGACGGGCGGTAGAAAAGGATATTAAAGCCTGGGCGGTGTTGATGGTGATAAGCAGTTCTGCGGGTGGACATGATGGGTGAGCGGTGGATCCAGGAGTGCACGGAGCACCTTAAGCGAATCAGGGAGGCGCTGGCCTCTGAAACGCCGGATAGGCTTGACCTCGTCAGGATGATGCATGAGGCCTTGCTGGCCCTCAACCACAGCGTTTGGGGGTGGATGCAGTACGTGAACAACCCCGACATCATGGGGAAGTTCACCCAAGAGGAGCTCAACGAGATCAGCGGCTATCTGAACAAGTTCGCGGAGGAGTTCATCGAATACGACATAAAGGTCACTAAGGTGGGGATTGAGAAGGGGCTGGGAGAGATGAAGCAGCGGCAGCAGAACCGTCAGCCCTTCTATGTCTGAGCCGCCCCGTCTAGTACTCTATCTCGTAGACGAGGACGAATCCGTACTCCGAGGAGAAGGCGAGCTTGAAGTGGGCGGGGTCGGCCTGCCTGTGCATCAACCTGTAGAGGGTCGTATTCAGGAACTTTTCTGTGTACCGATTTCCGCTGAAGTAGTCGGTCTCGTTCAGCCCCGCTATTTTTGCCATCCAATACCATTTCACGTTGTCGCCTAAGGGCCACTCCTGGGTCGGATTCATCGGGTTAAAGGTGTAGAAGACGACGATGTGGGTCGCATCTAGGCTCTCCAAGATGGGGAGCGACTCCGAGTGGTTGTACATCATGATCTTCGCTATCTTGGCGATGTGAAACTGTTTCCGTGTGGCGCCGTCTGCCAGCGTTGTCTTGTTGGCCATCGCCTCGATCCAGTAGCCGTAGTCCCACCAAGAGACGACGACGGCGTCGTCCGGCAGGTTGTCTTTCATCCACGCCAGCGCCTGGAGCCAGTCCTGTGGGTATTCCCCGTCGATCACCACAGGGACGACAGAACCCGCGAGGAGCGTCGGTCTGTAAGCCGAGTCTGCGGCGTTCCAGACCGTCGGGAGCGTCGCAACGAGGATGAAGACCGTGAAGATGCCCCCCATCTCCCTGCTGACCCCAAACACACCCTTCCTCCGCCTCGCCCGCCGATCCGTCCTCCTCAACGTTGCGGATACGAACGGCGTCAAGAGTTCCTTCAGGCCGTAAGCCGCCATCAGGCTAGCTGGGATTGATAGGATGAGGGCCAGCCTGACCATGGAGCCGGTGAAGTAGATGGCTGAGAGGAAGAAGAGCAGGCCGAACAGCCTCCTCTCCTCCAATTTGAGAAGGGCGAAGTAGGAGCCGAAGAGGGAGAGACCTATGGTAAGGCCGAAGTCGCGGAAGAAGCTGGTCCATGACGACCGCTTGTGCTCCGCAACAGACTCAAGTAGGGGGCTCATCGACCTCTTCGAAGGGTCTATTACGCTGAGGAACTTACCTCGTAGGGGAGTAGCGATGCCGAGAGCCTCGAGGGTGAGAACCCCGCCAGCCAGGAGAACAAGCATCACACCCGTTATCACCAGTAGCCTCCCCGGCTTGATACGGCCCCGGATCGTCTCGTAGAGGAGAAGGAAGAGGATGAAGCCGAGGACCGCGACGTTCTCGATGCTCATGAGGAACTTGAAGCCGAGCTTGGGGACGAGGAGAGCGAAGAAGTAGCCGATGCCCATCGTGAACACGTAGGAGATCAGGTGTCGACGGTCATACAGCTTGGTGGGGATCAAGGCGAACATGAAAAGCGCCAGCAGCCCGGTCACATAGCGGGACGCACCCCAAGACGCGAATAGATAGGCGAGGGAGAGCCCCCCGGCGACGGTGTAGAGAATCCTCCTCCCCAGGGGCTTCCCCTCCTCGATGGAGCGAAGGAAGAAGAGAGCTGTGGTCACCATGCCGAAGATGCCGATGTTCTCGGTGTCGAAGAAGCCCAGGTGCGTGCGGCCGATGAATGCGGAGCTGACGGCCATAAAGAAGGCGGTGAAGATGCCGACGGCTCCGCCCCCCAGGTCCCTACCGAGGAAGTAGGCCGCGATGCAGGTCAGGCTCGCCATCAGGAGTGGGAAGTAGAGGCAGACATCGTAGACGGAGACGCCGACGCCTAGGGCTTGGAGCATTTGGTATACGAAGGCGGCTGAGAAGGGGATGCCCGGGAAGGAGCTGTGCGCAATGTCTCGCCCCATCGGGTACCAGCTTAGGGTGTCGTTCCAGCTGAACCACGCGGCGTAACCGTTTTTGACGACGTACTCCGTCACCCGGTACTGGAACAGGGGGTCATAGGCGGTGAAGTACGGGCCCCATCTCAGGGGGAGAACCCTTAAGATGACTGCGAGGACCACGACCAGGCCGAGGGCGGAGACCTCCAGCGCGGCTCTCCCCCCCAACCCGACCCTGAGGGAGACTAGTCGCCCGAGGGCTCCGGTCAGAGCGCCCCTGAACCCCTGTTTGGATCTCGAAGCATTCATGAAGTCTCCAGCCACCACAATAGTGGTGTAAGAGGCTTTTATTTAACTTATTATAAGAAAGGGGCGGCGGAGATGCTGATCGGATTCATCGTGAACCCCATCGCGGGGATGGGCGGCAGAGTGGGCCTCAAGGGGACGGACGGCGAGGAGACGTTGAGGGAGGCCATAGCACGAGGCGCCAAGCCCTGGGCGCCGAATAGAGCCCGGGAAGCCCTCTCAGGGCTGACCCAGGTCCGAGATAGAATCGAGTGGGTGACCTGGTCGGGATCGATGGGTGAGGACCTCCTCAGGTCGATGGGCTTCACCTTCGAGGTCGCCGGCAGGACCCTGGACGAGAAAACGACGGCAGAGGACACGAAGAAGGCTGCGAGGAGGATGGAGGAGCTGGACGTCGACCTCATCCTGTTCACAGGCGGCGACGGCACCGCCTCGGATATCATCGAGGCCGTGGACATGCGCGTCCCCATCCTCGGAATCCCCGCCGGCGTCAAGATGTTCAGCGCCGTCTTCGCCTCCACCCCTCGGGCCGCCTCCCAGCTGATCCTGAGGCTCCTCGAAGGCGAAGCCCAGATCGTGGAGAGGGAGGTTATGGACGTGGATGAGGACGCTTACAGGACTGGCCGCCTGTCAGCCTCGTTGAAGGGCCAGGCGAGGACGCCGTATGCAGCCGCGCTGGTCTTGGGCGGGAAGACGGCGGGCTCAGCAGCCGACGAGGAGCTGATGAAGGAGGCGGTGGCGGCTCGCGTCGTCGAGGAGATGCACCCCGGCGCCGCCTACATCCTCGGCCCCGGCTCTACAGTGGCGAAGGTGGCGGAACTCCTCGGCGTCGAGAAGACTCTGCTGGGGATCGACGTCGTAAAGGATGGGCGGCTAGTGGTGCGGGACGCAGACGAGAAGGCGCTGCTCCGGGTCGCCGAGGGTGAGACTTGGATCGTGCTCTCGCCTCTAGGCGGTCAGGGGTCGCTTCTCGGCAGGGGGAACCAGCCCATCAGCCCCCGGGTCCTACGCAGGGTGGGCCTCGACCGGATCATAATCATCGCGACGCCCCTGAAGATGCAGGGGCTGAAGGCTCTGACGGTGGACACTGGGGACCCAGAGCTCGACGCCCGCATCAGAGATTTCAGGCGGGTAATCGTCGGCTATCATGAAGAGAAGGTCGTCGAGGTGGTCTGAGCCTCACCAGCCGTGGAACAGCCTGACCGCGAGCATCTCCGGCAGCCCTAGGCTGCGCATCCTCGACGCGACCCCCTCTATATCGTACTCGACGCGCCTGTGGTCGACGGTCGCCTCGCCCTCCTTCAGGTCGATGACCATGTAGCTCGCTCGGGGGTCTCCGTCCCTGGGCTGCCCGACGGAGCCGGGGTTCACCACCATCCGCTCTCCGGATCCGCAGACATAAGGGACATGGGTGTGGCCGAGGATCAGCAGATCGGCGCCGGTCAGGTCCAGGAACTCGACGGCCCTGCGCTCAGCCTCCGGGGGGAAGACGTACTCGTTGAGCGGGTCGTATGGGCTCCCGTGGAAGACGGCGACCTTGACCCCCTCGATGTTCAAAGTCAGCTCTCTGGGAAGGCGTCCGAGCCATGCTCTCCTTTCGCCGTCGAGGAGGCGACGGTTGATGAAGACGGCATCCGCTGCGTAGGGGTTGAACCCTGATACGTTGCCGGTGACGACGGCGTCGTCGTGGTTCCCCGCGACGCACCTGAACCCCGGCTCGGCCGTGACCTCGATACACTCGGCGGGGTCGGGACCGTAACCGACGATGTCGCCCACGCATATGGCGGCGTCGAACCGCCCAGCATCCTGGAGGACCCTCCGAAGGGCGGGGAGGTTGCTGTGGATGTCGGAGACTAGGAGGAGCCTCAAGGCGTCTACCATGTTCTCAGCGGCGTCGGGCTTTTTAACGGTTTCAAAGACGGGGGAACGCTTAACTGGTCTGAGCACGTATTGACGGGTTGAGGATGGATGAGCCTCAACTTCTCCACGGATGAGGTTACCTTCGAGGGCAAGAGGCTGTGCGGCGCTGTGGCGGAGCTCGGGAACGCCGTCATCGCCCTCTTCTGGGAGGGGGAGGAGCCGCGCCT
>CAZWKG010000058.1:0-5909 GCA_964634705.1 uncultured Candidatus Bathyarchaeia archaeon
AAGATCAAGGGTATGCCCTACACCAGGCGCAAGTACATGGGAGGTGTCCCAGGCTCCCGGATCGTCAAGTTCACCATGGGAAACCCGACTGGCGACTTCGACTACACCATAGAGCTCCTTAACCTTAAGGACGCCCAGATACGCCACAACGCACTCGAAGCCGCCCGCATCGCCGCGAACAGGCTCCTAGAGACCAAGCTGGGCCGAGAAAACTTCAAACTGAAGATCATCCCATTCCCCCACCACGTGCTCCGAGAGCACAAAAGGCTGGCCGTCGCCCAAGCCGACAGGTTCCAGGAAGGCATGGCGAGAGCCTACGGGAAGCCGGTAGGGACCGCGGCCAGGGTGAGGCGCGGCGACCCCGTCATTACCGCCGAGGTTCCGGAAGAGGGCATAGAGGTCGCCAGGGAGGCCCTGAAACGGGCTTCGGACAAGCTCCCCGTCCCCTGCAAGATCATGATCAAACAGAACAACTGACACGCACGAGCCGCAACAAAAGGATAAAAACACGGAGCCCCGTAGGCCTCCATGGAGAGGCCCCCGCTTGTACGACCTAGAGATCGAACGGGTCTCCAACGAGATCAAGAGGCGCCGAGCCAAGAGAGTTCTCCTCCAGCTGCCGGACGGCCTGAGACCCCAAGCCTTCAAGCTCATGAAGGCCCTGAGGGAGCGGACGGGCGCTGAGTTGCTCCTCCTGGGCGACTCCTGCTACGGCGGCTGCGACATACCCCTCCACCAGGCCGAGGACCTCCAAGCGGACCTCCTCGTCCACTACGGCCACAGCAGGATGCTCCCCGACACAAGCGTACCCGTCCTCTACGTCGAAGCGAAGGTGAACATCGACATCAACCCCCTCGTAGGAAAAGCCATACCCTTGATCCGAGGCTGGAGATCAGTCGGCTTGACAGCCACGGTCCAGCACACCCACCAGCTCAGAGAGGCGGCCGAGGCCCTGAAGCTGAGGGGATTTCACACCGTCATCGGCCCAGGCGGGAGGAGGACACCTCACAACGGACAAGTCCTAGGCTGCGACTACGGCCCGGCCCTCGCCGTCAGCGCCGAGGTCGACGGCTTCATCTTCATAGGCGGGGGGCGGTTCCATCCGCTGGGGCTGGCGCTGGCCACGGGGAAGCCCGTCGTAGCCGTCGATCCATACCTATCGTCGGTAACTGAGATCGGGGAAGACGAGCTGAGACGGCTGGCTATGCGGAGGATGGCCGCCATAACGGCTGCGAAGGGCGCACGGCGCTTTGGGGTGGTCGTCAGCCTGAAGCCCGGGCAGTTCAACCTCTCAGAGGCGGAGGCCCTCCGTGAAAAGCTGGAGAGTCAGGGCAGGGAGGCCGCCATCATCTGCCTCGACGAGGTCAGGGCCGAGACACTGACCAACTTCTCAGAGGCCGAAGCCTTCATCGACACAGCCTGCCCCAGGATCGCCATAGACGGTCTCGGCGACCTCCGAAGACCCATCATAACCGTCGAGGAGGCGTATGTGATGCTGGGCGAGAGACGGTGGGAGGAGACATGGGGCGGATCCCACCCAGGGTAGAGCTAGAGAAGATGCTGGAGCGGCTGAGGCCCCACCCGGATCCAGACCCCTGGCTCGAGCAGTACACGACGCCGGCGAAGGTGGCGGCCGAGATGCTCTTCACCGCCGCCTACATCCACGACGATATAAAGGGGAAGCTCGTCGCCGACCTCGGCTGCGGCACGGGGAGGCTCGGGATAGGGGCCCTCCTCCTCGGGGCCCAGGGCGTCGTCGGCGTCGACATCGACCCGAAGGCCGTCGAGGTCGCGATGGAGAACGCCGAAGGCGCGGGCGTCCTCGAGCGATGTCATTGGGTCGTGGGGGATGTCGCCCCTCTCCGAGGCGTCTTCGACACCGTCCTCATGAACCCCCCCTTCGGCACGAGGCGGAGGCACCTAGATGTGAGGTTCCTCTCGGAGGCGCTGGGGCTTGCAGGCTCCGTCTACTCGCTCCACAAGAGCAGCACGAGGCGGTTCATCACGGGGTTCATCAGACGCCGCGGCGGCAGGGTCTCAACCCTCCTCCAGGTCGACCTCGACATCCCCCGTATGTTCGACTTCCACGAGAAGGCTCGGAGGCCCGTGGCCGTTGACCTCTACAGGATTACGAGGCGAGACCAGAGGGTTTATTAAAAGGAGAAACCACACCCCTAGATGCTCTGAGCCGGCCGACGCTCGATAGAGGGTTTAAATTGGAAAATCAAACATATAGGGCTGAGGTGCTCAGATAGGACGGCCGAGCCTCAAAGAGCAAAGTCCAACTCGAGGGTCAAGATGTCAGGGAAGTCGGCCGAACGTCGGGATAAACTTGTATTTCCAGGGGATGAACTCGCCGTCATCGAGGAGTTCCTCCAGGGGCCCGGCTCCTATGAGCAGGACGGTGTTGTGAGGTCCTCAGAGCTGGGCCAAGCCCGCCTCGACCTCGACAAGAGGGAGGTCGAGGTCTCCAAGAGGACGAAGGAGCTCATCCTCCCATTAGAGGGGCTTGACATCGTGGGCGAGGTCGGCGCCGTCCAGAGGCGGATGGCGAACGTGGATGTGTTCATCATCGACGGCTTAGAGATCGTCACACCCTACACGGGGGTCATCCACATCTCCAACGTCAGCAGCGACTACGTGAAGGACATGGGGCTGGCAGTGCGCAGCGGCGACCTCGTCAAGGCCAAGATCATAAACACCAAGAACAGGATCGTGCAGCTCTCCATCGAGGGGGCCGACTACGGCATCGTATACGCCTTCTGCTCAAGGTGCGGAGCGACGCTGGAGCACCGGAAAACGAGGCTCCACTGCCCCCGGTGCGAGCGGGTCGAGCGTAGGAAGGTGGCGAAGACCTACGGGACGGAGGAGCTGATATGAAGCTCAAGCTCATGAAAAGGAATGACAACCGTCTAGAGCTGGCCGTCGGCGGGGAGGGGCACGCCCTCCTCAACCTACTGCAGAGCTCCCTTCTCAGGAATGAGGGGGTGAAGATGGCGGGATACTCGAAGCCCCACCCTCTAATGGACCGCGCCCTCCTATACGTGGACACGAAGGATGGAGAGACCCCTGAGGATGCTCTGATGACCGCGGCGGAGGACGCGAAGAGGCGGTTAAAAGCATTTCTGGAAGAGTTCGAACAACAGGTCGAGGAACTGAAAAAGCGGCAATAGGTTTAGGCCCCGCGGGGCGTCCGTCGAGGGGATACGGGATGAGGACCGCGAGGATAAGGCAGGTAAAAAGGGAGATCCGGGTGCTCGGCATCGCGGTCAAGCCATCCCTCGACGGGGACCGCTTCAACGCAGTCGGCGTCGTCTTCAGGGGAGGGCTCTGGCTCGACGGGGTTATGAGGACAACAGCCAGCGGACCCGACATCACGGACAGCATCGTTGAGATGATCACGGCTTCGCCCCATCACCCCCAGATCAGGGTTCTCATGCTCCACGACAACCTAATCGAAGGCGGGGCCTCCGTCGACCCCTACAGACTCTCAACGGGAACCTCTCGACCCGTGGTCGTCCTCTCAGCGGACGAGGCGGGCCCTGCCGCCCCAGAGGTGCACCCGGACGTGGCTGCGGAGCGCTTCGAGCTGAAGCTGGAGGGCGGGACCTTCGCCGTCCTCTCCATCGGCTTGCGGAGCCGTGACGCTGCGAGGGTTCTTGAGGTGTCGACTCGGGGGAGCGTCATACCAGAGGCTCTGAGGGTGGCCGGCCTCGTCGCCTCTGCGGTGGCTGCCTGCCCCGAACAAAATGTTTAAAAGGGGTTTCAATGCCTAACTCACAACGCACGAGAGGTTTAATTGATGAAGTTCTGCTCCAAATGCGAGACGGTTCTAGTCGTGAACCGGTCCAATCAGTGTCTCGTTTGCCCCAAGTGCGGGGCCAAAGAGCCTTTGGAGAGTGGCATCGTCTACACGAAGACAGGATCCGAGAAGGACAAGATCGTCGTCATCGGGAAGAAGGAGCGGAACCTGAGGACCACACCCCAGGTCAAGGTGGAATGCCCGAAGTGCGGCAACAACAAGGCGTACTGGTGGATGGTGCAGACGAGGGGTATCGACGAGAGCGCCACCCAGTTCTACCGCTGCACCAAGTGCGGCCACACGTGGCGCGAGTACAGCTGAGAGAACACCTTTTTTAACCATCTGAGCAATTAATTAGCAGCATTGTCAGACCAATTGGAGGAGTATAGTTGTTCGAGGTTGAGATCTCTCGCATAGAACCGTTCCGGAACCTTGTGAAGGCCCTGTCGGTCATCGTCGAGGAGGGGAACTTCAACATGGATGAGGGGCAGATCCGGCTCATCGCCATGGACCCGAGCCGAGTCGCCATGGTCGACTTCGAGCTGCCCGGCGAGTTCTTCGACAAGTACCTCTGCGAGGGGGAGCCCAAGCTCTCCATCAACATCGGCGAGTTCCTCAAGTTCCTGGAACGAGTGGAGAGGGACGAGCAGGTGAAGATCAAGCTGGACGAGGAGCAGGCCCGGCTCACAATCCAGTGCAAGCGCGGGGGGCACACCAGGAGGTTCGTGATGCCCATCCTGGAGCCGCTGGAGGAGGAGGTCCCCTCCCCTAAGATCTTCTTCAAGGCCTCCACCCGCATCCTGACCCAGAGCCTGCGAAGGGCCATACGAGACGCGGTTCTCGTAAGCGAGCATGCGAAGCTCGAGGCCTCCGAGGACGGCTTCAAGATCAGCGCCATGGGCGACATGGGGAGCGCCTTCAGCGTATGGGAGCGGGGCGCCGACGACCTCCTGGACCTGAGATCCGAGGAGGAGTCGAGCGCCACCTTCACCCTAAGCTACCTCCAGGACATCGTCAACGCCGCCGCCGTCTCCAGCGAGGTCGCGACGCTGGAGCTCTCCACAGACATGCCCATCAAGATGAACTTCGAGCTGCCCCAGGGGAGGCTCATCTACTACCTCGCACCATGCATAGGCGTTTAGAAGGCGCTTTATCCCCTGATGCTTCCGCTGCGATGACCTTGCTTTCCCCGACGGAGATATAGCTTTCTTCCTATACTAGCCAAATCCTCAGTTTACGAGCGTCTGAACGCTTGAAGGAATAAAGGAACGCTAGCTATAATTATATGGTTGCTAATTCCTAATTCAGATAAATCAGAAATTCGTGCTCGCTTCTTACTTCGCAACCCTGGCCTCGAAACTTATCCTTGATTGGCGCGCGAATAAAAGTAACATCGATAAATACCGAGATAATTTATAATTTCTACTTAGTAAATAAATAATTCTTGAAGTTAATTGGATGCATCGATCTCCAAATTTAGCTGTGTCTTCGGCTGGTGCTACACATGCCGCCTTCATATATAATTTCTAAGATACACTCCATTGTGGTTGATCTATCTTGTTCTAATCTCATGTATTGGGGTTATCGTATGTATTTACGTTGTCGCCGGCTCCTAACAACTCGTCAAAGCCTCGGGTTTGAACCTAAATCGCTGAAGTGAATGCGGGTTTAGACTTATTAGGCTCGACCAAGTCTTAAGCTCCAAAGTGGGCTGAGCGTGCAATAAAAAGACGTAGACAGGTTTCCAGCATATCAATCACTCCATTTTTGTCTCATAGGTTTTGGCTCTTGTCTTATTTTCTATTATTGCGTCGTCCAAGCTTTCATCTATGAGTGTCCATTTAGATGTATCTGCTCTGCGGGATAATTATGGAATTTTTTTTCTGATTATAATTTTTGAATACTATTACTGAATAGGTTTTATGATTATTATTTCGTCATGATTTATAAGATGGTGTTCTTTATTATATTTTGAATATAGATAATACGGCTTGATAAGGTGTATTGATGGTGACACTCCTCGGGATGTACATGCTCGATCGTGATGATCCTAGATGTCAAACCATAATACGCCTATTATGGAGGTTTCGGCAGCCTAATCCCAGGA
>CAZWKG010000059.1:0-5859 GCA_964634705.1 uncultured Candidatus Bathyarchaeia archaeon
GAGGGCGAGGCGCCCCTGCGCATCACCGAGCGCGGCATAGAGAGTGATGAGGATGCCTAGGGCGAAGCGCGGCATGATGGCCTCTAAGACGGCGAGGGGCGACATCATCAACTTCTTCAATAGCGTCCTGGAGAGGCGTTTCTCCGATGCGGAGAGGGCGATCAACGCCGTCAGGGAGAAGCAGTTCGGCAACGACGAGTTCAAAGCCGGGTACCTGAACGCGCTTGAGGGCATCCTCCTCTCGTTGCGCTCGGGAGACATGCGCGACTTCCTCAACAAGGCCCCCTTCGACGCCAAGTCGATGGAGAAGTACAAGCGTGAGTTCGGGGCCTTCGTCAGGGAGGGCGTCCACACACCCTTCGACACGGGTTACTTCTCGGCCTGGTCCGACTTCACCCACTACTGGCTGAACATGGAGAAAAAGGGCTAGCTGGCCGTCTGGACGTAGGTGTACAGGAGGGTCCACACCGTCAGCCAGGTGAAGAAGTAGGCGCCCACTCCGATCTTTAGGCCTCTGAACCTGTCGACGCCCGTCATGTGTGAGAGAAGGTCTGAGAGGCCGAGGTATATCAACACCCCCAACATGAAGGAGGTGATGCCGCCCAGACCTAGGAAAACCTGCGCCGCGAGGCTGAAGCCAGCCACTCCGAGCGAGACTCCAACCTTCGTCCACCAGATCTTCTCCGACGGGTTCATCTCTCCCTCCTCACGGGCTGCACCTCATATTCGCGGGCACGAAATATAAGGGTGTTCCGCATACGCTAGCTGATGTACCTGAATTCCTTCTCATCTCCCCTACGGGCATCCTCGGACTCCCGGTATTGGCCAAGTCGGCGGCGGATGGAGGCTTCCACTCTCTCGGCCCGCTTCTCAAGCTGAGATGTATCGATCTCCACCCCTAGGAGCGCCGTCAGCTTCCCCAAGACCGCCTTGGATGAGAGGTGCTGAGGGACATTCGCGTATCTTATCTCACCCAGCAGGCAGATCCCTTCGATCCCCATGTTCTTGGCGACGCCGATGAGGACGCCGTTCAGCCCGTTGACAGCGCCCTCGCCTTCGAGTAGCTGTATGTTCTGCTTGAGCAGGACGTCTCTAAGCCTCTCGTCCGTGTAGACGCCATAGACTCGAGGTTCGCCCTGATAGTCTCTAGGGTATGCGGCCATAGTGTAGATGCGCCTCACATTGAACCGTTCGGCCACCTCTAAGACGCGCCTGGCGAGCCTGTACGCCTCCTCAGGAACGGAAGGCTGGGCCTCACCGACGCATATGATGAGATCCTCTCGGGTCGCCGCATAGAACCGGTGCCTGATGGATGGCAACTCCACTAGGCTGTCTTTGTATACGACGGCGTTCTGGTAGGAGTTGATCTCTGCGAAGGGCCTGGCTCTGAGACGCCTGCGGAGGTAGTCGGCCGAGATCTTCGCGAGGTAACCCATCCCAGGCCAAGCCGCGACCATGTTAGGCTCAGATAGCTGTGGCCTCCTCAGATAACGGATCTCCATGGAATCCCAGTAAAGAGTAGGGGGATTTCCATTAAATCTTTCGAAATGTTCGTAGAAGATACAATCCAGACATGGACACCATTCCGCAGCGGTCCTCCATCAGCGTCTGGAGGCGGTGGCATACGACATTGAGTTGCTCTCACACTTCGAGAGAGTTTTTCTATGGTTCCATGTAAATGCCAACCGCTGCCCACCGGTTTATTTCGCTGCTTGGCTCAACAGACGAGTTGTCCCATATCCATGAGACGTTCTTAACATCCGCGTCGCAAAACCCTCATAAAGAACAGGGCGTCCTACGCCTCTTTATGTGATTTCCCTGCAACAGAATTATAAAATATCCACAGCACGGAGATATAGCCGTAGCGCGGAGGCGTACTCTGGAGCGACGAGAAAGGAAGGCGAAGCACCGGCACGGGAGATCTGTGCTCGCATAGATGCCCGCTGCGCGCAACGCCTGACGCCTCGTTGCATCATCTGGGTGAGCCTGGAAAATCCCGAGATACGTCAACAGGAGAGATATCTGTGATCCGGAGGGTCGCTCGAGGGCCTCTGGGTCGCAGTCGATCGACAGATATCAGACGGGGACGCCCGGAATAAGCCTGTGATCCGCGCTACACTTGTCAGATCCAGTGAGGGGTAGTGGAAACTATATATGCCGAGACCGATTGAGTGGACGGAGGAGGAGATTAGAAAGTTGAAGCTCCTCTACCCTTCCGAGATGTCCTTCGAAGAGATCGTGAGGGCCTTCTCCAACAGAACCCCCAACGCAATAAGGTTGAAGGCTTCGAGGCTTGGTTTGAAGAGGCCAACAATACCATCCTCCGTCTGCCAGTCTCACACCGTCCTACTATGCTCAGAAGCGAGCGGCAAATTCAATGGCTACCTTTTCCGATGCGGTGATTGCGGCAATTGGATACAGGTGAACAGAGAGGAGGAGGCAGCCGACAGCGGTTTGGTAGTCTGCAGCACATGCGGCTCAAAAAACTACCTCGTCGCATGAGCATGGGCTTCCAAGGTGCGACCCCTTATTTTGAGCCCACTACCGGGTGATCCCTCAACGACTGATGTTGTCCTTATGGCGATCCCTTTTTATAAGGTGGTCGTTCATTTGAATCGGTATTGGGGGAGATTCGTTGGATCTAGATTTCACACATAAGATGGTCGTCCGTGAAGCCATGTCCAGTCCCGTCGTAACCGTCGACGAGGACGAAGATGTGGTCAAGGTCGCCAAGATGATGGACGACCACAACATCGGGGCCATCATTGTCACCGGGAGCGATGGTCAACCCGTCGGTATCGTGACGGAGCGGGACATCGTCATCAGGGTCGTCGCGAAGGGCGCCACACCGAAGGACATCAGGGTGAAAGAGGTGATGACCTCGCCCCTGAAGACGGTGGAGCCTGAGATGGGACTCATCGACGCCATGAGCCTGATGAGCAAGCTCAACATCCGGAGACTAGGTGTAACCTACAGGGGGGAGCTTGTGGGCGTCGTCTCGGTTAAGGACATATTGAGGATGGTGCCCACCATCATCGAGATCGTTCAGGAGCGCTCCCGGATCATGGAGGGCGAGATGCCCGCAGGCCCGTCCCTCGTCGGATACTGTGACAGATGTGGCATCTACTCTATAAACCTCAGATCAAAGGACGGCGAGTTTCTCTGCGAGGACTGTAGGGCCGAGATCGAGGCTTAACCGACGCCGACATTATTTTACCTCTCCTCCTCTTAGAATTATCTGATCCCTTTGAAGGCTGATGTCGACGTAATTGGTGCCGGGGTCTACGTGGAGGGCCAGTGGAAATGTTCGTCATCGGCATACTAACCTCCGATGTGGGCGAAACCGTGACCAAAGCTGGAAGTATGGTGGCGATGTTTAGGTGAGGCCTAAGTTCCTGCTGGACGGGATGCTTGGAGGCCTAACGCGATGGCTCAGGATCTGCGGGTATGACGCCGAGTATCTCCGCAACGCCTCTGACGAGAATCTCATCAGACGGACTGCCGACGAGGAGCGGATCCTGCTCACTAGGGATCAGTTGCTATACAGGAAGGCGGTCAGGTCTGGGGTGAGGGCACTGTTGGTGGAGGGGGAGAGCGACGCCGAGAAGCTCGCATCCGTGTCGAGGAGATTCGGCCTCAAGCTCGACCCTGATAGGTCGCGGTGCCCGATGTGCGACGCGCCCCTCGTCGCCGTTGGAAAGGATGCGGTGCAGGGGAGGGTGCCGCCCAACACCTTTGATGCCTACGACGAGTTCTGGATCTGCAGCTCCTGTGGCAAGGTCTACTGGAGGGGGAGCCACTGGAGGAGCATAGTGGAGACCTTGAGGGAGGCCTCAAGGCGGGCTGGGTCGGCAGATGACGCCGAACAGCCTTTATAAGATCTTCTGACAGTGAAGGTATCACTAGAGGAGGGGTGGATGAACTTCGAGCTCTCGTTGGAGGAGGGGGTCTACCTCGTCAGGCTCGCCCGGAGGGCCATAGAGACGGAGCTCAGAACAGGGGAGACGGTTGAGCCCGTGGAAGCGCCGGAGAAGCTTATGCGGCCATGCGGCGTCTTCGTCACCCTGAACACGGTGGAGGGGCCTTCCCACAGGCTCCGAGGCTGCATCGGCTTCCCGTACCCGGTGAAGCCCCTTGCGGAGGCCATCGTCGACGCAGCCATCAGCGCGGCGCTCAGGGATCCTCGTTTCAGCCCGCTATCGTCGGGAGAAATGGACTCCATCGTCGTCGAGGTCAGCGTCCTGACGCCGCCCGAGCCCATCAGGGTCGAGAGGCCGGACCAGTACCCAGACCACGTCGAGGTGGGGAGGGACGGCTTGATCATCTCCCGAGGCCGGCGAAGGGGTTTGCTTCTCCCCCAGGTCCCAGTCGAGTGGGGGTGGGATGCCGATGAGTTCCTCACCCAGTGCTGCCTTAAGGCGCGGCTTCCCCCTGATGCTTGGCTGACCCCGGGTACCGAGATCTCGAAGTTTCAGGCCATCATCTTCGCTGAGGAAGCACCGCGCGGCGCTGTGAGACGAATGAAGCTTCAGAGCCGCTGAAGAGTGGAGGATGCGTGGATCAATTCGAAGGGGCTAGGATCTACTTCAGCCCCTGCGGCATCGGGCTTGGGCACGTGGGAAGGAGCCATCCGATTGCCGAGGAGCTGAGGCGTCGGGGAGCTGACATCCTATTCTCCACATACCTCGAGGGGTTGGACTACATCAAGGCGTGCGGTTTCCCCGTCGTTGAAAGCCCGCATTTGAGGATGACGACCGCCCCAAGCGGCAGGATAGACCTTAAGATGTCCTCCGTCACTCAGGGAGTGCCGGCCATTCCCCGTTTCCTGCGTCAGATGAACGTCGAGATGGAGTACATTAAAGGGTATCAACCCGACGTGGTAGTCTCGGACACTCGTCTCTCCTCGGTCTTCGCGGCGAACCTCCTAAGCGTGCCGACCGTCCTCATCCTGAACCAGTTCCAGCCCATCGTCCCTCGGAGCCGCCACAACTTCAGGCTATCGAAGATCGCGGACGGGGTGCTGCTGACACTCATCGGCAGGGGATGGGCTGCGAGCGATCTCATACTCATCCCCGACTTCCCCGAGCCATACACCATCAGCCTCGAATCCCTCCGAATCCCGAAACCCTACAGACACCTTGTGAAGCTTGTGGGCTCCATCCTGCCTAGGAAGCCGGAGGAGATTGGGGATACGGAGCACGTAAGGGAGCAGGTTGAAGTGGAGGATGGACGGCGGCTGATCTACGCTGCCATCAGCGGACCCCAGCAGGAGCGCATCCCCCTCATCTCCCTGCTTACGCCCATCTTCGAGGCTTTCCCCGACGAATACAGGGTCATCATGTCGATGGGGATGCCGAACGGCGGGTCAAGGCCTGAAATCAGAGGGAACCTGACCTTGATCCCCTGGGTCCCTAACCGCTTCGAGTACCTCAAAGCATGCGACCTCGTCGTCTCACGGGCAGGGCACGAGACCATAATGCAGAGCATCTGCTTCGGCAAGCCCCAGATCCTGATACCGACGCCGGGGCACACCGAGCAGTACGGGAACGCGAGGAGGGCGAAGGAGCTCGGCGTCGCAGAGGCGATCCACCAGCACGACCTTAGCCGCGATTGGCTGCTGAAGCTGGTCGAGGGAATTTTAGGGGATAACCTCTACCTCGAGCGGCTGAGGGAAATCAACTCGAAGAACAACCTTGGAGACGGCGTCGAGAACGCAGTGGAAGCCATAAGCGAGCTCCTGCACAAGTGAACTCATCGCTCGCGTACTAGCTTCGGTCCTTTTCATTTCTCGTCCCAGTAGGGTTTGGTCCGCATGTACTGTACCTTAGCCTTCAGCAGGTCCGCATAGAACTCCTTCTC
>CAZWKG010000060.1:0-5820 GCA_964634705.1 uncultured Candidatus Bathyarchaeia archaeon
ATCTTAACAACGAGTGCGCAGCTACTCTATCTGAGGTGTTGTTGATGCATATCCCTGAAGCGATAAAAAAGAGGAGGAGTATCAGGGCTTTCTCCGATCAAGACATACCCGACCAGGATGTGGAGCTGCTGGTGGAGGCGGCCTGCTGTGCACCCAGCGCCGGCAACCGCCAGCCCTGGGAGTTCATCATCGTCCGAGACGACGACACGAAGCGTAACCTCGCAAAAGCGGCCTTCGGCCAGTACTTCCTAGCCGAGGCGCCAATCGTCTTCGTCGTCTGCGCCGACCCGGACCGATCGGCGTCCAGATACGGCAGACGGGGCTCCGAACTCTACTGCCTGCAAGACACGGCGGCCGCCGTCCAGAACCTGCTGCTGACCGCAACTGCCAATGGTCTTGGAAGTTGCTGGATTGGCGCCTTCGACGAGGCAAAGGTAGCTGAGGTCATCAATGCACCACCCAGGGTGAGGCCCATAGCCATCGTGCCAGTTGGGTATCCCGCGGAGACGGCCAGGCCCCCACCGAGGAGGCGCCTCCCGGAGGTCATCCACAGGGAAAAGTTCTAAGACATGCAGGAGCCATCAAAAAGCGAGGCCAGAGCCTACAGCCCTTGTTCAGGTCCGTCGTAAAGGTGGGAACTGCTCATCCGTCGTAATTTAGCCTACTATATTTTGAAGAAGCCGCCTATCGTCGCCCAGTCCAGGGTCCAGCCGAACAACTCCATCTACTCGTTCGCCTGCTCAAGCGGGTAGTACGGCTTGTTCGGTAGAAATCGTAGGGGTCGAGGTCGAAGAGATGGGCGCTCAACAGCCAGGGAACCATGACCTGATCGCCTAGGGGCGCTGGCGAGCCGCCGCACTGGATTCCGACGAAGGTGGTGACCCCCTGCATCACATAGCTCTCGCACTTCGGATACCAGAGGAGCGTCCAGTCAGCGTGGCTGTAGGCGTCCACAAACCTAGGGAGAGCCATTAACTCCTCGGCATCGACGGCCTTTTCGGTGTCTTCTTTCATCTTGTAGATGTTATCGATCTTGTCACCGACGACGCCCATGGAGCCCTTGTAAGCCTTTTGCCCGTCCCTTACATGATCATCGCATTCTGAATCAGAACGTCGAACTCATCCATCCAGAATCTTCGAGATATTTAGGTCCGATAACCCATTTAACGTTTGCAAGGGATCTTAGGTGTTATCGCCGGTATCGGTCGTTCTTCCATGGATCGGCTGTGTCGCTGTAGATGCCTGACTCCCAGTAGCCGAGCTTCTTCTCCTTCATGAAGTTGATCCGGGTCAGCCACATAGGGCTCTTGTAGGCGTAAAGCTTTGGCACTACAAGCCTTATGGGGCCGCCAAGCGGCTGGGGCAGGTCTTCGCCGTTCAGCCTGTGTGCGAGGATTATGTCGTCGTCCATCAGCTTCTCCAATGGGAGGGATGTTGTGTAGCCGTCGTAGCACTCGAACCAGACGTATCTGCCTTCAGGCTTAGGCTTGACTTTCCCTGCGAGGGTCTTGAAGAGGACCCCCTCCCACCTCTGGTCGAGGACACTCCAGCCCTCGACACAGTGGAAGTCGCTCACCGACTCGACCTGGGGCAGCGCCATGAACCCTTCCCAGTCCAGCGTCACGGGGTTCTCCACCTCCCCATCAACTGTAAGACTCCAATCGGCCTTATCGATGTGTGGTAGATCCTTGACGATCCCAGGGTGTTCCGTCCCCCAACCCAGAATCGAGTCCACAGCCTTCTGGCCCGGAGGAAGCCTATCGTCCTTCTTCTTCCTGAACAGGAACACTTCTATCGATGAAGCCAAAAGGCGTCGTCGGCAATAAACGTGATGCAAACACAGAAACAGGCATATACCGACTCGGAGAATTCTAAACCGTGAGCTTGGAGGAGTATTGGGCGAAGCGGGACTTCAGCCGGACCCCCGAGCCCCGGGGAGAGGTCAAGAAGACCGATGGGAACGTTTTCGTTGTGCAGGAGCACCATGCCAGCAGCCTCCACTGGGACCTGAGGCTGGAACGGGATGGGGTGCTCAAGAGCTGGGCCGTCCCCAAGGGCCCGCCGGAGGCCAGAGGGGTGAGGAGGCTGGCCGTCCGGACCGAGGACCACCCCTTAGAGTACGCAGACTTCGAGGGCACCATCCCCCAAGGGGAGTATGGCGGGGGGCCGATCTCAATCTGGGACAGAGGCGAGTACGAGACCGAGAAGTGGCGAGAGGACGAGATAATCGTCCACCTCAGAGGAGAACGATTGAAAGGAAGGTACTGTATGATAATGTTCAGGGGTCAGCCGGGTAACTGGCTGCTCTTTAGGTGTGAGGGGGATGAAGGTTAGGGCTGATAAGATCGTCGAGCTCCTCGAGAATGAGTATCCAGACGTGAGGGGGACCGCCCTAAACTGGGAGTCCCCCCTGGATCTCCTTGTCGCCACCATGCTTTCTGCCCAGAGCACAGACGAGCAGATCAACAAGATTACCGAGACCCTATTCGAGAAGTACCGGACTGCCGAGGACTACGCCAACGCGCCCAGGGAGGAGCTGGAGGAGGACATCAAGTCGTCGGGGTTCTACAGGCGGAAGGCCAAGTTCATCCAGGAGGTCTGCCGAGGCCTCGTGGAGAACTACGGCGGCGAGGTCCCTGGGTCGATAGAGGAGCTGACCAAGCTTAAGGGGGTCGCAAGGAAGACGGCGAACATCGTCCTCGGCAACGCCTTCGGCATCGTCGAGGGCATCGCCGTCGACACCCACGTCTGGCGCCTCGCCCACCGCCTAGGGCTGTCCGAAAAGAAATACCGCGAAAAAATTGAGCGGGACCTTATGGAAATCTTCCCCCGGGAGAAGTGGCTTGCTGTAAACTACCTGCTTATCGAGCACGGGAGGAGGGTCTGCACAGCGAAGAAGCCGGACTGCGAGAACTGCGTCCTGAGCGAGCTGTGCCCTTCTGCCTTCACCTTCCCGTATAACAAACGTGCGTAGGTTAATGTCGCTTCGTACCGAAGATTTGCGAGCGCGTAGGCAAGATTGCTTTGTACTTCTTCGCCTTAGTGTAAGTCCTCTCGTGCTCCTTGGCCAGGTACTCTCGCTCCCCGTCCCTGACCTCGCGGATCGCCTTCCCCGGTAGCCCTAATACTAGTTGGTTCGGGGGGATCTTGGACCTCGGCGGTACCAGGGCGCCGGAGCCGACGATCGATCCATCGCCGACCTCTGCCCCATCCAAGACCATAGCGCCTATGCCCACGAGGACCTTGTTGCCGATCTTTGCTCCGTGCACTACGGCCCCGTGGGAGACGATGACTTCGTCACCGATATCCACCGGCAGGCCCGTGGGGGCCTCGATAATACAGTTATCAAGCACAGTCGTCCTGGCACCTATCCTCACCGTGTCGTCGTCGCCCCTGATTATGGCCCCGAACCAGACGTTCGAGCCCTCTCCTATCGTCACGTCCCCGACGATCCAGCTCCCAGGCGCGAGGAACACGGATTCGTGCACTTTCGGCTCCTTTCTCTCGAAAACGACCTTCGACATACGCCCTCTCACAGCCTTAAGGATGAGGCCTCGAAAAAGGTTTACGTGCGCAGCCTTCTTTCTTTGCCGTACCCAATATGAGATTCCCGAGGGAGCGCTTCGGCTACCACATCGTCTACGACAGGGATATCTACGACGCCATAGACTTCGCCGCGTCCCACGGCTTCGGCTTCATCGTCCCAGACCTCATGATACCCCGATTCTGGCCAGAGAGGTTCAGCGCCTCAGAGAGGCGTCGGGTAAGGAGGCACGCCGAGGACCAGGGGGTCTCGATCTCGTTCCATGGTCCCTCCGACAACCTCAACCTCGCTTCGCCCTACCCAGAGGTTAGGCAAGGCATCCTCAAGAGGATGAGGACATGCCTCGAGCTTGCGAGGGATCTGGAGGCCGACCGGTTCACGATACATCCATCTCAGCCGTTGAACTTCGCGAGCGGCGGCAAGGAGGGTACCTACCTTAGAGACCATTGGGAACTTTACGCCGAGGCGCTGATGGATGGGATTAGAGGGATTGTAGGCGAGGCCGAGGGCGTCCAGGTCTGCGTGGAGAATGAGCCTCTCACCCAATTCGTCGAGGAAGTCCTTGATAGGCTGATGGCTGAGGGAGAGGAGCTGTACCTTACGCTTGACATCCCTAAGGCGGAGGATCCGAGGAAGGGGGCCCCGATCCAGCGCGTCGAGGCCTTCTACAGACGCAACATCGACCGTGTTAGGGAGGCCCACTTACACGATAGAAAGCCAGGAGGGCGGTTCCACGACGTCCTCGGCTACGGCGACATCGACTACAGGAAGTACCTCAGGCTCCTGGCACCCCACGACGTCCACTTCAACCTGGAGATCCGGCCCAGGGAGGACGCCTACAGGAGCCTACTATGGGTGGAGAGGCTCTGGAAAGAGATATTCTAATCATCAGGTTAGCGGCTCATCGCGAGCATCCGTTCGATGGGGGCCCGCGCCCTCTCCGCGATATCCTCTGGCACCTTCACCACCGGCTCCTCCCGCATCAGGGCCTGGTACGTGTTCTCAAGCGTGATCCGCTTCATGGCCTCGCACACCGCGTCCTCCTTCGCCGGCAGGAACGTCTTCCCCGGAATCTCCCGCCTGAGCCGATGTACCAAGCCCACCTCAGTGGCGATGATGAAAACCTTCGAGCTCGACTCCGCGCAGTGCCTGTACATCTGGCCCGTGGATAGGATGTGATCGGCCTTGAGCTGGAACTCAGGCTCGCATTCGGGGTGGACGAGGAGCTCCGAGCCCGGATACTTCCGCTTCAGCTCCAACGCCTCGGCGCCGTCACCGAAGAGGCGGTGGACGTAGCAGAAGCCGTCGGCGGGCACCGGTATGATCGTCTTCCCAGGGTTCAGCCTGGAGGCGTGGAAGGCGAGGTTCACGTCGGGGCCGAAGAGGACGGTGTCCTGGTCCAGCCGCCCGATGATCTCCGCCGCATTCGCCGAGGTGCAGACGACATCCGCCTCGGCCTTCGCCTCCGCCAGCGTGTTCACGTACAACACGACGGCCGCCTCGGGGTGAGCCTCCTTCGCCTCCCGCAGCACCCTCGCTGGGAGCATCGCAGCCATGGGGCATTCCGCCGAAGCCGAGGGTAGGACGACCTTCTTGTCGGGGTTGAGGATGGAGGCGGTCTCGGCCATGAAGTCGACGCCGCAGAAGACGATGAACCCCGCGTCCTCGAAGCCTGCCGCCTTCATGCATAGCTCAAGGGAGTCACCGAGGTAGTCGGCGATCACCTGGATCTCTGGCACCTGGTAGTTGTGGGCGAGGAGCAGCGCGTTCTTCTCCTCCTTCAGCCGGAGGACCTTCCTCTGCATCTTGGAGACGTCTGAAGAGCTCAAGGGGCGCACCTCTTACGCGGGCTCCAGCTCCAACTTCACGTTCAGGCTCCTGACGGAGTGGGTGAGGCAGCCCATGGAGAGTATGTCGACGCCCGTGGCCGCGTACTCCTCGACGTTCTCCATGGTTATGCCGCCAGAGGCCTCGAAGAGGCGCCCCTCCCTGAGGCCGCGTCCGCTGAGGGCGGAGAGGCAGCGCCTGATCTCGGAGGGGGGCATGTTGTCGAACATGATTATGTCTGCGCCGGCCTCCGCCGCCTCCACAGCCTGTTCTAGGGATCTAACCTCTACCTCGATCTTCTTCGTGAAGCTCACCCCCCGCCTCGCCCTCGCCACCGCCTCGCCGACCGAGAGCCCGAGGCTCAGGTGGTTGTCCTTTATGAGGACGCAGTCGTCCAGCCGGAGGCGGTGGGTGTCGCCGCCCCCCAGCTCGACCGCCCTCTTATCCAG
>CAZWKG010000061.1:0-5547 GCA_964634705.1 uncultured Candidatus Bathyarchaeia archaeon
GACATGGATCCGAGGTGGACGGGTATGTGCTCGGCCTGGGCGACGAGCCTACGCCTGTGGTCGAAGATGGCGCAGCTGTGGTCCATCCTCTCCTTGATGTTCGGCGAGTAGGCTGACTTCCTCAGGGCGATGCCCATCTCCTCGGCGGCGTAGATGAGGGCACCCTTTATGACCTCCACCGTAGTGGCGTCGACGGTCATGGCTCACCCCTCCTCAGGATGAGGTTTCCAAACCTGTCTACGGCGGCGCCCCAACCCGGATAGATGACGGTGGTCGCATCGTACTGCTCGACGACGGCGGGCCCCTTCAAAGTGCAGCTCGATCTGATCGTCCCTCTCTCGTATACGGGGGTCTCCATCCACACGTCCTTGCCTTCGAAATAGACAGGGCGTTTTTCCCGAGTAGAAGGCTCCTCCGAGACAGGGGGGCTCTCCATGAGGGAGGGTTTAGGGATGAAGCCTACGGCCCTCAGGCGTATGTTTACGAACTCGACGGGCTCCTCTAGGGCGGAGTAACCGTAGACCTCCTGGTGTCTCTTGTGAAAGGCGGCGACCGCTGACCGCACTGCGTCGGCGTCGAAGGGGTCTGGAGAGTCAACCGTCAGCTCGTAGGCCTGACCTAGATATCGAAGATCCAACTGCCTGTGGAACCGCATATCCCCTGGTGTGACGCTCTCCCCCATCAGGGTCTCCCTCCCCTCCTCCTCCATATCCAGGAAACATGACTCCACCTTTTCAGGGTCGATGTCGTCCGCTCTCTCCACGAGGGCCCGGATGTAGTCGTGGAAGAGGTCCGCAGTAAGAAGCCCCATGGCTGAGAACATGCCAGGGTTCAAAGGTACGATGATCTTGCCCATCTCCAACTCCTCGGCGAGGGCGCAGGCGTGCATTGGTCCTGCTCCGCCGAAGGCGACAAGGGTGAAGCGGCGTGGGTCGAAACCCCGTTCGACAGAGACGATGCGGAGGATCTTCGACATCATCGAGTTTGCGATCCTTACGACGCTGACTGCAGCCTCCTCTGCGCCGACACAGAGCTGACCACTTAACCGCTCGAAGGCGAGCTTAGCAAACCTTGGGAAGATGGTCATCTCCCCGCCGAGCAGCCTTTGCTGGTTGAGCCTCCCGAGGATCAGGTTGGCGTCCGTGATAGTCGGCTCCTCCCCCCCTTGGCCGTAGCAGGCAGGCCCCGGATGGGCTCCAGCGCTTATGGGCCCCACCCTAAGCGCGCCTCCCTCGTCAACCCATGCGACGGTCCCGCCGCCTGCGCTGCACTCCGCCAGGTCGATGAAGGGGAAACGGACTGGGTAGCCGCTCCCCTTCACCAGCCTCCCCATGTGGATCTTACCGGCGACCTCGTACTCCGGAACGACCTCGGGGACACGCCCTCGGACGGTGCCCGCCTTAGCGGTGGTCCCTCCCATGTCGAAGCTTATGATGTCGCGCTCGCCAGTGAGGTCGCCGAGCCAGGCGGCGGCGATGACGCCTGATGCGGGTCCAGACTCGACGATGGACGCCGGTCTCTCCACCACGATTCCGGCTGTGGCCACCCCGCCGTTGGACTGCATCACGTATAGAGGCGCGTCGACTCCAAGCCCCTTGAGGTCGACGGCGAGCCTGGAGATGTAGGTGTTGATGATGGGCATCAGGGCCGCGTTCACGACTGCAGTACTGAACCGCTCATACTCCCTATACTCGTTCGATACGAGGCTAGACGCCGTCAGATATAAGCGAGGGAGGCACCGCCGGGCCATCCTCAGGGTCTCCTCCTCGTGCCTAGGGTTGGCGTAGGAGTTGAGGAAACCGACGGCCAGGGATTCGACTCCCTCCCCCTCGATCTCTTCCAATACCTTCTCGACCTCGGCGGTGTTCAAAGGGGTCAGAACATTCCCCTCTGCGTCGATCCTCTCCTCCACATCGTAACGGAAGCGGCGTTCCACGAGCATTGGCGGCCGCTGGAAGAAGAGGTTGTAGACCTCCGCCCGCCTCTGACGGCCTATCTCGATGACATCCCGGAAGCCGCGCGTCGTTATAAGGGCAGTCTTCGGGAGCTCTAGGTCGACCTGGCCGAAGAGGGCGTTTGTGGCGATGGTCGTCGCATGCCCCACCATCTTGACCGACCCGACAGCCTCCCTGAGCAGGAACAGCCTGAAGGCTTCCACCACTCCTCTCTCGGGGTTCTTCGGCGTGGACGGGACCTTGATGTTAACCAGCTCACCTGTCTCCTCGTCCAAAGCCACTAGGTCGGTGAAGGTTCCGCCCACATCGATGCTGACCCTGAACAGTGCCGAGGCCCCCACAAACCTACCATGTGGGCAAGACTAAGATAAAATGCTTGCCGGCTCGATTAGATCCAAGGCGCTGTGGTTCTAGCCTTGGTCTCGCGTCTCAGCGGTGACTATTTATATTCGTCTTTAAGGCATGTTTTGGGAGCTCTTTGGATGATCTCTCTATCTTGTTCTAGGCGGCGGACATAATGCTCGATGTATCCGCACTGGGGGCAGGCATAGGCCCTCACTGCAACCCTCTCCCCCATCATTCCCTCCTCACCCGGCGACCAGTAGATGCCCTGTCCTAAGGTCCAGATGGCGAGAGGGGAATCCCTCTCCACCATAAAGCCGCATCTCATAACTGTGCCACATTTTGGACACCGTTTCTCCTCGGATTTTGAACTCTCAGGCATCCTCATCAACCTCTCTGAACCAAAACGGTTCGACGACTAGGATGATGCACAGATAAGAGGTCTAAAAACATTTCGAGTATGAATTAGTTGTTCTCACACTTTGAGGATAACGTGCTTCTGACCCGCTCTATGAAGCGTCTTAACCCTGCTGTGATGTCTATGGAGCTGAGCACCTCCAGCGGCATCCATCTGGCGTCGAGGACGTCGGTGGAGGCATGGAGCGCGCCTCCGACTGGTTCGCACAGGTATTCACAGAGGACGTAATGGAAGCGGACCCGGCCGTTGGGATCCCGGACGATAGAGTTGAAGATGGTGATGAGCTTTAGGGGGTGGACCTCGATGCCGGTCTCCTCCCCCACCTCCCGGACGACGGCCTCTTCAATGGTCTCCCCGAACTCTATGACGCCTCCAGGGAGGCCCCACCTGCCTCGGGACGGCTCGTTCCCCCGCCTGACAAGGAGGACAGAATCGTCGGAGAAGACCACGGCGGCAACACCAGCGATTGGGGCTTTAGGATACTCGCGTCTCGTTGCTGCCCTCTCAGCCATGGTCCTCATCGCTGGTCTCAAACCGAAGCATATCCGGCCTCCACGGCTTTCAGGTTTATCTCCTGCATGGATGGGCGCATCAACGCCTTCACAACGTCTTTCAGACCGTCCAGTGTCAACAGACCCGACAGCTTCGCCAAGGCGCCGAGGAGCACCATGTTGGCGACGATGGAGTTTCCCAGCCCGGCTGCGACCTCGGCTGCGGGCACGGAGACCATTTGAACATCGTCCCTCCTTTCGCACTCTCTGAGCTCGTTTACGACATCGGTATCGACCAACACGAGGCCGTTTCTCCTCGCCCGGTGGACGTATCTCCTATAGGCTGGCACCGACATGATGATGAGGGTTTCCGCCTCCTCCACCTGGAGGTCGTATATCTCCCCGTCCGAGACGAGGACTTCGGATCGGCATCTGCCGCCGCGAGCCTCGGAGCCGTAGCTGCGGGTGTTGACCACCTCGTACCCGGCCCTGAAGAGGGCCTCAGATAGGAACTCGCCCGCCGCGACGATCCCCTGTCCTCCCGTTCCGGAGATGAGGATACCCTGCTCCACCGCTCATCCACCTCGTGCCTTCCTGATGAGGCTCCGAAGGGATTCCGAGAACTCCGGCCGCTCCTCCTTCACGAAGACACCGAGCTCGATCTTCGCCTCCCTCGGCCCCGCCAGCCTCTTGACTTCTTCCAGCTCTGCAAGCCTCTCTTTCGATTCTTCCAGCTCCTCAGTATCAACCCTGATGGCCCGACCGAAGCCGATGTGGTCGACGATCTTAACCTCAGCCTCAAGCCCATTCAACGCCTCTCCGGTTGTCTTCACTGCGTCCTCCGCAGCCCCCCTCGGGATGGCGTAGAAGTAGCTCCCCCGCTGGGGCCTGCCCCTGATGTAGGTGCTCTCCGAGAACATCTCAAGGATCCGGCTCGGGATCCCCTGTATAGGGCCGCGCATGTTGAAGATGCGCCTCTGCTGGGTGGGGCATTGGCTCAGGACTTCTATGAATGAGAAGCCTCTGTGTTGTAGCGCCTCCTTGATGCTCTGGGTCAACTGGACGACGTGGTAGGTGGTCCACCGTGCAACGTAGGTGGCGCCCGCAGCCGTGGCGAGCTCCGTCAGGTTGAAGGGGTTCTCAGGGTTCCCGTAGGGGGATGTTACCGTCCGCTCCCCATGTAGGGTCGTAGGCGCGATCTGGCCGCCCGTCATCGCGTAGCTCAGGTTGTTCACCAGGATGGTGGTGATGTCGATGTTCCTCCTCGCCGCGTGTATGAGGTGGTTGCCACCTATGCCGGCTCCGTCCCCGTCGCCCGTGAACACCACCGTGGCGAGATCGCTGTTGAAAACCTTCACGCCTGTGGCGAAGGCCAGGGCCCTCCCATGGGTCGTATGGAGGGTGTCACCGTTGAAGTTGGGGCTGGGGATCCACGCCGAGCAGCCGATCCCCGAGACGCAGAGCACCTTATCCTGCGGGACTCCGAGTTCGTCGAGGGCTCGGACGAAGCAGTTGAGGATGGTGCCGTTGCCGCATCCGGCGCAGAACGCCGAGGGCTGATGTCTGAGATACCTGTCCCTGTAATAGTTGAGAGGCTTAGCCGGCATCAAGCAGCCCTCCTGATGGCTTCGTGGATCTCTTCCACGGTTGGGAGCACTCCTCCGATCTTGGAGACCGAAGCCACCTGCGTTCGCCCGCATGCGATCCTCTCGACCTCGCGCACCAGCTTGCCGACGTTCATCTCCACCACCAACATTGCGTCGACCCTATCCGCGAGGTCTGACACCTCCTTCTCGGGGAAGGGCCAGAGGGTTCTCAGCCTGAGGAGCCCCGCCTTGACGCCTTCGCCTCTCGCCCTCTTCACGGCGCCGTAGCTCGGGCGGGCCGATGCGCCAAAGGAGATGACAGCAACCTCCGCATCCCCCAGTTCTACTTTGATGGTGTCGGCGAGCTCAGGCTCCGCCCTGAGGATCTTCTCCCTGATCCTGTTCACCTTCATCTGGTGGTACCTCGGGGTGTAGTCCCTGAATCCGGTCGGCCTGTGGGTGGACCCCGTCACCAGCAGCCGGTATCCGTCGCCGAAGAGGGGCATCTCCGGCACCAGGCTCGGGTCGTCGGTGCCGAAGGGGGTGCATTCGGGGCCGCTGGGCCTGCGACGGTCGGAGGTCTCCACCTCCTCGGGGACGACGAGCTTCTCCTTCATGTGGCCGATCATGCCGTCGGCCATCAGCATCACCGGGGTCCTGAACCGCTCCGCCAGGTTGAAGGCACGCACCGCCAGGTCGAACATCTCCTGCACCGACCAGGGGGCGAGGGCTATGACCTCGTAGTCGCCGTGGGC
>CAZWKG010000062.1:0-5397 GCA_964634705.1 uncultured Candidatus Bathyarchaeia archaeon
CATGAATTTCTGACGCCTTATAGAATAATAAGTTTCAAGTTTTGGGACATAAAACATGTACAAAGACTACAAATGCTCACAGCGGCTTATTCTCTCTACCTCCTCTGCGGAGGATGACAATAGGCACATGCTCAACCCTGTCCAGCATCTCCCAGGTGACTCCCATTATGCTAGTCCCCAGCCTCTCGGACATATCCCAAACAGTCCGCCCCGCCCCATGTCCACGCACCCTGTGAGCGACATTTGCCAGCGTCAACGCCCAGTCTGGGTTGAGTGCCTCTCCTGACAAGGCTAGAGGCGTCGCACGGGCCCTGAACCCGAGCATTCTTCCGAGCACGAAGGTGAGGAAACCTCCGAAGTGGATGAGGCCTGGAACCCTGATGGTTCGAGGTGCCAGGTGTAGGTTCCTCCAAGAATAGGTTGTGTCACCGTCCACGATCATCACAGATATCCTTCGCCCCGTCTCCGCTTCCAAGGCCTTCTTGATCTGCTCCGCCTCCTTGACTGGTTCTCTAAGGGGGAGGCTTACGAATGCATAGGGGAGGTTGCTCGCGTCGATACCTCCTTCGGAGTAATGCCTCAACGCTTGGAGGAGGCCCACACACCGAAGGGCGGCTTGTTTATGAGCAGCACCAGCCTCTTGAGGGAAGCTCCTAAGCCGCTTAATGGTCTTCTCCCTGAGTCTTGTCAGCCGTCCCAGCGGGCCTCCCCATATCTTCCGCATCCAAACCCTCGCAAGGAGTTCGGATAGCTTTCCCGCCTCGACCTTGTACTCGTCGATGAGCAGCCCCGACGCAGTCGAGATGGCCTTCTCAGAGACCGTGACGATGTCGCCGTCCTCGATCAGGCCGCGAACCGCGGCGACGATCTCCCTTATGTGGTCTGTTCCTGGCCGCCAATATCTAGTCCTGACCCTAATCGCTTTCAGCTTCAAACCATACCCTTTCTGGGACGGGGACCCTCGCCTTTACTCCACGTTTCTGGGGTTAAAGCTGTTGGGCCCGAGCTAGAACCCGTAGCGCCGCTTCAGGAACTCTTTCAGTTCGAAAAGGGCTTCCACGGCGGGAGATTGCCTGCTGTGGTCCAACGGAGCCACGCCGAGCATGTCTGCCTCGGCCACGGCCGGGTCGTAGGGTATGTAGGCCGCGACGTGTACGCCCGCCTCCTCCATACGCTCCTCGACGAACTTCTTCTCTTTCTCGCCGTTGATCTTGTTGCCCACAACGATGACCTCCTGAACCTCGATCTCGGCGGCCAGCTTCAGAATCCTGTGGAGGGTGTCGACGGACTTCATGCGAGGCTCAACCACGGCGAGCATGGCGTCGACCCTCCGGGCGGTGCCCCGCCCCAGGTGCTCCAGACCTGCGACCATGTCCATGATGACGATGTCCTTCAGCTGGATGAGGAGGTGCTGGATGAGGACCCGGAGGAGAGCGTTGGCGGGGCACATGCAGCCTGTGTCGCCCCCCTTCACCGTCCCCATCACCAGAAGCTGGACGCCGTCTGGGCCGATGATCCCGAACTTCTCAACGATGTCGCTGACCGTCGGAGTCATCCTGAAGACCGAGCCGTATGATCTGCCCGGCGCCACGCCTGTCCTCTCCTCGACAAGGGCTTCGTTGTCCGAGAGCGGCACGATCCCCTCGGCGACTTCTCTAGGAATCCCTAGGGTGGAGGCGAGGTTTATGTTCGGGTCGGCGTCTACGGCCAGGACGTTGTAGCCGTCCCTCGCCAACAGCCTTGCAAGGGTGCCTGAGATGAAGGTTTTCCCGACGCCGCCCTTCCCAGCAACGGCGAACTTCAACTGGGTCGCCTCACTTCAGCTCGTCTAAGCCTATTTTGAGGGCGATCTGCTCCACCGCCCTGTAGGCAGGGGTGGCTTCTGGGATATCCAGCAGGGGCTTTCCCATAATGTTGAACTTCATGACGTTGGGATCGACGGGTATGTACCCTGCTAGGTCGAGGCCTATATCCTCTGCCGTGCTCTTAAGCGTCTCCTCAAGCTCCTCGTTGAATTGGTTGCCCACTAGGTAGATGTTTTTAACCTCGATATGGACCTCTCGGGCGAGCTCCTTTATCCTCCTCGCCGTCTGGAAACCCATCCTCGACGGGTCGGTAAGGATAAGCATCATGTCCACATCTCTGTCGGTCCTCCTGCTGAGGTGCTCGAGGCCAGCCTCCATATCGAGGAGAGTGACGTTGTAATTCCTCGTCAGCGTGTCCAGAATCCTGGTCAAGACGTTATTGACGAAGCAGTAGCACCCCTCCCCCTCCGAACGTCCCATCGCCAGAAGGTCGAACCGATCCTCTTCGACAAGGGTCTGGAAAACCCAGGCTTCCAACAAGTTCTGCTTGGGGACGGTGACGGGGAGGGTCCCCTGCTCTATCTTATCCTTCATCTCCTTGGAGACGGCTCCAACGGTCCTCTTAATCTCAACGCCGAGGACGTCCGGCAGGTTCGTCGCAGGGTCTGCGTCCACGACAAGGGCCACCTCCTCTGTGTTCTGGATCAGCCACTTCAGGAGAAGAGCCGTCAGGGTGGTCTTCCCTGTTCCTCCTTTGCCGGAGACCGAGATCACAAGCTTCCGAGCCATTACGCCATCTCATCCAAAAAGAGGGAGCGAGATAAGTTTTATCATGGGGTTGTCAATCGGCCTCAGGGTTCCAATTCTTGTCTAGGAACTTCGGTATCCCCGAGGAGTCGAGTGGTCCGACCATGACGGTCCAGCCGGTGAGCTCCTCGATCTCCCCGCTGATGCGGGCGGCCCTGCCGGGGATAATGAGTTTCGTGTGTTTTACGAGGTCGTTGACCTTGAAGGTCTTGAAGGCGTCGGCGACGGTGTCTGCGGTCATCTTCCTTCCTGCGATGGCGCTCTCTACGGAGATACCCTCGGTGTCGACCACGACGAGGTGGCAGTCGATCTTCGCGGCCTCTATGTCAGAGGCGACGGTGTAGTAGGTTAGGGCGAAGTTGGTCGTCAGCATCACAGGCGACATCTCCGTCGGCTCGCCGAAAGCTCTCACTCCCGGCTCCACCGAGACGGGCTTCCTTGGGTCCGTGTACAGGTTCTGCCTTAGGATGACCTGAGGCATCAAAGACCACCCGCTGACGCTGTGCATCACCAGTATGTCCGCGTAGCGGGTTATGAGGGCCCCAGCCAGCAACGCCTCGTTCCACTCGTTTATCACAGGATCCTCGGCTTTCTCCGCCCATGCCGTTATGGGGGTCCCGAGGAGCGGGAACCCAAGGAGTTCGTCCCCCTCGTTTATGGCGGTCCACCTGAGGATGGTAAAGTTATTTAGCGTGTCGGCCAGTCCGTCGCTTGGTAGCGTCCCTGGATCGAGGACGATATCCTCTACGCCGTATTCCTGCAAGGTCTTTGCGATGGATTTGAGGCCTTTGAGGTCGAAATGCGCCGAGACGACCAGCGGACAGCTATACATGAGGGCGAGGTTCGCCATCTCCCTCCAGTTGTCTTTCGTCGCGGCGTAGATTAGGGGCCTCTTGTTGCCGACGGCGGCTAGGCCCTGCTCCATCACAGCCGGGTTGAGGGCGCATAGCACCAGGGGAAGCTCTGAAACCTCAGCAGCTTTCTTCACGGTGGCCTCGAATATCGTTGGATCGTTGGAGGTCGACCTGACCGCGACCATATCGAGCTTGAGCTTCATTCCGATGTACTCGTACTCGAAGTCCTGTGCCGCCTTGATGCGGCTGACGAACTCCTCCTCGGGCATCTCGTCGCCGACGTCGATGGCTATGGCTGTCGGGTGGAAGTATGTGAACTCGTGGCGGTAGACGACGTACTCCCCACCCAGAGTCACCTTGCTATCTCCGACGCCGACCTCGACAGCCCTGATGGACGGCTTCAGCAGCGCCCAGAGCTTGTCGAAGGCATTCTTGTACCTCGGCTCCAGCAGAGGAGGGCACTCTTGGAGAGTCGCTTCTCTGTTCACCAGCTTGGCGGCGAAGGCCATGCAGTTGGTCTCCCCGCACTCCTTGCAGTTGGTCCCCGGCAGGAGCTTGTAGACCTCTATCGGGCTCAGTTCCTTCGCAGGCATAGCGACGGCCTCTTACACCTTGAGCGAGACCCATTCAACCGGCTCGCTCTGGTGCTCTCCGCTCATCAGGTTTTCGATCATCGTCCTCACCGCCTTCACCGATGCGGGATGCATCATCATGAAGTAGTCGACCCCCGCTAGGAGGAGGGTCTGAGCCGTGATGGTTTCCCACAACGGCCCCCTGAGCTCCCTGGGCGCCCACTGGGGCCCCAGCTTCATCCACGCCTCCCTGGCGGCCCACGCGTTTGTGGTGCCCGAGGATAGTGGGTGGTTGAGCTCGGGGTCGCCCTTAAGGGCCGCGAGGCGGCTCCTCTCCATTACGGTGAAGGCGTAGTCGAGGCCGTAGCCCAGGGCCGCCGTGGTAGTGTCCATGATGATGTCCTCCTTGGGGAGGAAGTCGTACAGCTTCCTGTTGAGCTCCCGTGCCCTGTTTACATCCATTGAGGTGAAAGCGATTACGGCATGACCGTATTTTTTGACGATGTTGGCGGTTGCCTCGATGTCCATGTCGAGTGTGACAGAGTTAATAAGTAGGCGCTCCCCCTCAGTGACCTCTGCGATGGCGCTGAAGACCTCGAGGTCCTTCTTCGGGTCACCGCAGCCACCGATGGCTATTGGGACATCCACGGCCTGCAGGACCTCCTCAGTCTTCTTTACAGCCTCTTTGGGTGGCGTGTCCTCTATCAAAGGGTCGATAGAGACGAAATGGAGGTTGATCATCTCAGCCCCGAACTTTTCTACGCAGAGCCTGGCCCACTCCGCAGTGTCACCTAGGAACTCCCTATAATGCATCTTCACGGCCTTTGCGAGCGGGATCTTCGCCCAGTCGAATACGTCTAAGGCTATCACTGGCTTGTGGGGCGTCGGCTGCATGAAGGAGTAGAAAGCCGGCGCCTTCTCGCCACCTACGACTATGGACCTCCCTCGTGTCCCGCCCTCTGTCCGAGTCGCGCCAAGCTTCACCTCCACTATCTGGCCCGGATACTCCTCGAATGAAGTCTCGAACTCCACTTCGAGTAGTGAAGTCGGCTTCACCTTTGCCGGTACGGGGGGAGCCATCCTAGGTGGCCCCATGACCATGCCCGGGCTCAGCCTGAGTTCTAGCTCCTCGAAGGTGATCTCCACATCCTCGAACTCTATCTGCTGAAACTTGGCCAGCATCTCCAGCAGATCGAGGTTGATGGGCAGCTTTCCGCCCTTCTCCTTCTTTTCGGCCAAAGGGCTCACTTCCCCTTCTCGAACTTCAGAATCATCTTCTCGGCTTTGATCTTGGCGTTCTTTAGGATGATCCTGAAGCCTATGCCCGCAGGGAGGCCCTGGATGGGGATGGCGCCGGGA
>CAZWKG010000063.1:0-5303 GCA_964634705.1 uncultured Candidatus Bathyarchaeia archaeon
GGGACCTCTACGTCTGGGTAGGCCTTGGAGATGGCCTCCTCCAGCAGTCGATGGCACTCGTCTCTGAGCTGAGCGAGGGGGTTGGACATCGTGATCACGTCGTTGGCGGGCCCGGAGGGACTCGAACCCACGATCTCCGGCTCCGGAGGCCGGTGCATTATCCACTCTGCTACGGGCCCACACCAACAATTGGACGGGGTGCTGAAGATTAAAGTATTTCCTTGTTGAAGATTGAGGGCTTGTCTGTGTGCCCTCCCTGTAGCCGAGGACCGCCCCAAGTTTTGACCACATCCTGAGGGCCGCATCTGCGACGTTCGCTACAGTGAAGGAAAGCCTGAGAACATCGAGAGCCTCCTTTAAGCGGTTCAGGTTCTCCTCGGGGAGGTCACCGAGCCCTGAGCTTGTGCCCTCGGCGCCGTTTAGGAGACGACTGATAATATACGAGTCCGTCTCGCCCTCTCGCTGCACCTCCCTGAGGCGTTGAAGAACCTCTGGGGCTACCCTGATTCGAGGGTTCTTTGATGGCATTTCACAGGAGAAATAGGTGTCCCCCCTGAAGGGGGTCCCCGTAATCGCTCCGAGTCCATTTTGCTTGTTTTGGTGGGACATCTACTTGAGGGAGGACACCTATCTAGTGGGGTCACTTCTTTGGGTAGCCCACCTGTCTAAGGGAGGCTCCCCGTCTCAGGCGACCTCGGTGACCCACTTAGTTCATAGTTAGAGGTGGGCTACCTGCGTTACGATACTATCATGGCGTTGACGACCAGCGAAGCTCAGCACTATCAATAACCTCGCCGATATGAAGATCGATGAGCACCTCGATCAATGAACCGGAGAGGGCAGATTTCTCTGTAAGATAAATAACCACGTGCCAGACATACCGGTTGACGGGCACATCGTTTACAGAACGCTCCACAAACAATATCTCGGCTTCAACCTCAACATACCTTTGAGTGAGCTGTACGAGCCGGTTCCCAACTTCAGTGATATTGAAGCATTTCTTGAAATTGGTTTCGATGGCTATGCTGATTGCTTCTTCTCTTAAGACGTTGAATGGCATCAGATTATCTGGAGGCGGTACTCCCATGGAACGACTGAATCGGTTTATCCAGTCGAAAAAGAAACTCACCTCACAAGTAGTGCTGTAATTGCCCACCTGAAGATAGTAATCATACACCACGCATGTGAAACTCTTTGGAGGACGAAGAGTGGTGGATTGAACTCCTTTCAATTTCATGAACGAATTAAAATAGTCTTCCCCGAACGCCTCGACCAACATCGAACGTGCCTGCAGCTTTGGATTTCGGACATAAAATATTAGGCCACAGACGATGACGACTATGAAAACGCCTGCGAATATCGGTTTGTACCTATCCATACTCACGTTAAGATTTAATAATAAATATTTAATGCCATGGATTCGAACAGGGGCCTCCACTATCCGTAGAGGGTTATGGAGCGCATGATCAAAGCCGGTGTCCTCATCATGCTTGACAACGAAGAAGCCAAGAAGAGGTGCTTTCCTGCGAGTGCTGTCCATCTGGCATTGTGTCACTGAATGGTTATTGAAAACTGTTCTAAACCTTAGCATTAAATACCTTTTCAACAGAGAGGTGAGTCCGGATGAGAATCCCATGAGAGAAGGAGGAACAATAAAAGTAGCGCTGATCCTTGGTCTGGTAGTTTCTATGATCGTTAACGCCATCGTCTTGTGGGATGATTACAGGCTGCGTCTGTCAAAAGGAGAGTTGGAACAGAAATATTCGGATTTGGAGGCAAGCTTTCTCGGCTTGTTCGACGATCCCTTCTCCCCTCCCGTATCGAAACTTCAGGCGATCCTGATAGCCCTAGAACATGGGGGGTGGAAAAGCTCGAATTTGAGGGGCTTGGTGGTTACCGCTGTTCTGCAGTACATGCGCTTCTGGTCGGATGGAGGGTCCGGGGGCGAGGTACTGCACGAGGTGAGAAACCCTGTATCGGATTATTCCTCCGTGGTCGAGGGTGACACAACTTACAGATACGTCTGGTGCGTGACCGTTAGAGAGCCGGGACCGGGTAGGACGATACCACCACCCGGATTCTACATTGTAGATGCGGCGACGGGCGAGATCGTTCCTTATGGGATGCGATAACGTGGTGCCGCAGCTGCGGCTAGGATGATTTTCGTATCTTGCGTGCTAGGCTTCTGGACAAGGATTATCTTGGGTTGCTCCGTTAAGATGGGCCAGTCCGGATATTCATTCAAGGTTGGGTCTGAACGAGGTGTATCCTTTCACCTCTTGACGAGGAGGGAGGATCCGATGATGGAGAGCGCTGCGCCGCTGAGGTAGGAAGTTAGCTCGATGAGCGTCTTGGTCCCCTGGCCGAAGGAGTTGGCAATGAAGGTGCCCAGGTCCATATAGGTGATGGAGACTCCTAGCGTGATCATCACCAGCCCCGGCGCAAGCATCGATAACGCAAAATCCTCATCAGAGGCCTCCCCGCGCAGACTGTGCTCCCGAACGTCCTCGGGGACAACGGATGGAAACGATGTGGCAGCTGCCCTTATCAGAGGTGGCGTCACCAGAAGCACAAATGGAAGCATCGTCACGAACCACCATAGGGTTAGGCCAAATATTAGGAGCGCCATGGCCCCGAGTGGTAGCTCAGTGAGCTGGCCCAAGTAGACGACCTTGTAGACGAGGACGTAGAGGGCGGCGACGACTAGGTTCGCCAGCGTAAGAGTAAGGTGCGAGGCTAAGATGAACCTCCCCCAGGTGAATCTCCTCCTCAGGACTAGGCCGAAGAGGTAGAAACCAAGGAAGTTACCGGGAACAGCCGCTATCAAGCTGCCCGGGTAGATGTAGCCGTGCTTCACGGAGTCCGCGATGAGGGTTCCAATCGCCGCGCCGACTCCGGCGGGCATCGGGCCGAAGACTGCGGCGAAGAAGGATGGGATGACGACGGCGGGCCTGAACTGACCGAAGCCCCATGGCGAGGGGATGTACGCCGTTGCGTAGCAACCTACAGCGTAGAGAGCGGCGCACATCGTGGTGGCCATCACCTTGACTGAAGGTCTGACACCGCTCAATGGGATCACATATCTTCTAGGAAAAGCCTAAAAGATTTTTGTTGTCGCTTAGATGTCCTCGCCCAAGCCGCAGAGTTCCCTGAAGGAGCTGGTCAGGAGCCTCTGAGCGTTCTCGACGATTTTGGGTCCCACACCCCGTACCTGGCTGAGGGGACCCTCTAAGCGCTTCGTCTTCCCGCTCTCAGAGACCAAGACCTCTGCTCTGGCGATCTCCTCGAAAACCTTGTAAGGCGTGTCCAAGCGACGAAGCAGCTCCTCTGCGAGGGTCGTCCCTATGTTAGGCAACCCGGAGAGGAGGAACATCTGCTGCTCGTGCGGGGGCGTATCTCGTCGGAGGCTCCTCAGCTGGAGGGGGCGGCTCTCGTCGGCCTGCTCCCTGTAGGCGAGTCGATGGATCAGGAGGGCGGTCGAGTCGAGGTTATCCGTGGGGATGATGGAGAAGCCGTAGTCGAGGGCGAGGCTGGCCATGGCGCCGTAGACCGAGGCAGGCTTCATGCGGGAGCGCCTGAAGACTCGGGGGAGATGCCCCTCCAGAACGAGGACCGGCCTGTCATAGGCTGCGGCGATATCTTTGGCTTGGCCGAAAAGCCGTCCATCTTTTATGCTAACGATGAAGTCCCTGACAGCCTTACGCTCGATGCCGCAGCGGTCCGAGACGACGTAGTCGCAGACGGTCAGCTTCTTCACCTCGACCTCGCATCCGACCAGCCGAAGATAGTTCACGATACCCCAGCTCGCCGACGCCTCGTTGCTGTCGACGCAGACCTTCAACACCTCAACCATTCTCCAAACCTCCCACTTCAAAGGCAAGCTCAACCCTCCGTGGTTCTTCAACGCCTCTCAAAGTGCTGACCAAGGCTAGAACAACCTTTCTCGTCACCCTCTGCACGAAGGGGTTCATCGCTACCGCCCGCCCGTCAACCTTCAGACCGACAGCGTCAACAGAGTAGCTGGCACATTGCACTGCCTCCGCCTTGCCTGCCAATATCGCCTGGGCTAGGTCCCTGCAGCTCTCGTAGCCGCATCCCCCGCAGTTCAGGCCCGGCAGCAGCGGAAAGGCCTTTGCCTCGACGATGTCGGCGAGTTCCTCGGCGCGGTTTAGAGGAACGACGGGCACATCTACTACGTCGGATGGTCCTTCCGTGGATAGCCCAATGATCGCGATCTCAAGCCCATTCGCGAGCGTTCCGATCTCTCCGGGGTTACGGGGTACCATTATCCTCGCGACTCTGTCCAGCGACTTGAAGCCCTCGAGGACGACGACATCGACGGGGCCCAGTCTCGCCGCGGCCTCCTCCAAACGAAGGGGGTGGTTGAGGAACACCGCAGCGCTATCTGAGGTCATGATGGCTGAGGCCACAGAGCCCGCCTCCCTATGGCGCATGGTGTCCTTCCCCGGCGTGTCGAGGAGATGCTCCCGCGTCGCGTGTTTGATGGTCCCCACTTTGAGCCCTCTATGGGTGAGCTCCCTGATCAGCGCCTCGATGACCCTTGTCTTCCCCGCATCTTTGAAGCCGACGACGGCGACGGCCCTTGGAAGCGACATATCCCTTCAATATACCATAGACGGCTTGATATAATGTTCACTGAGGAGGGATCAGCGGATGCCACGAATCGTAAATATAACCGAAAGGACGTAGAATAATGAGGTCGGGTGTATGGCTTCTCTCCAGTTCTTCGGCGGTCTCGGCGAAATCGGCGGCAACAAGATCCTCCTCGAAGACCGAGGCGTGCGCGTCTGGTTCGACTTCGGTAAGTCCTTCACCATGGGGTGCGACTACTTCACAGGCTGGCTCCAGCCCAGGAGTCAGAACGGCCTAGGCGACTACTTCGAGTTCGACCTGATGCCAAGGCTGAGGGGTCTCTACGCGGAGCACCTGCTCATCAACACACCCCTCAGCTACGAGGCGCCCCGATTCGACGCGGTCTTCCTCAGCCACGCCCACTTCGACCATGTTGAACACATCAAGTTTCTAGACCCCCCCATCCCCATCTGGTGCGGGTCGGGGACGAAGCTCTTCCTCGAGGCGGCTGAGGAGACGAGCGGCTTCACCGACTACGGGGAACACGAGTACCGCACCTTCCGCACCGGCGACCGGATCAGGGTCGGCCACCTAGAGGTCGAGCCGATCCACGTCGACCACTCCATACCCGGTGCCTACGGCTTCATCGCCCACACCTCGGTCGGCGCGGTCGTATACACCGGCGACATCCGGGCCCACGGCCCAAAACA
>CAZWKG010000064.1:0-5196 GCA_964634705.1 uncultured Candidatus Bathyarchaeia archaeon
GTCATAGTTTATGAGGAGGGAGAAGGATGTATAGCATTGGACGTGAAGATCACCTTGATGAAGGACTGAGGGAGGGATAGGTATGGTCTACCCCGTATATGTGACAGGCACGAGGTTCAGCGGCAAGACAGCCCTCTGCCTCGGCCTCTTCGGAAAGTTTCAGGAGATGGGTTTCAGAGTCGGCTACTTCAAGCCCGTTGGGCAGGGCCTGAAGATGATAGACAGAAAACTTCGCGACCCCGACGCGATCCTGATGAAAGAGGTGATGGGGCTCTCGGAGCCCCTTGAAGACATAGCTCCCCTCGTCCTCGGAAAACGTTACCTCGACCAGATCGCGAGTGACTGCGAAGGAGCCTTCAAGAGGATCAAAGAAGCCTATGAAAGGGTAAGCGGAGACAAGGACATCCTGCTTATCGAGTCGGCGGGGCGCCCCGAGTTCCTGACTTGCTGCGACCTCGACGTGCCTCGGTTCTCAAAGGAGTTCAATGCCGGAGTCGTCTTCTCGGTGAAGGGTGAAGACGATGCCGTTGTGGAGAGGGCCATCCTCTACAAACATTTCGTGGAGCGGAAGGGGGGTAAGATGCTCGGGGTCGTGCTCAACTTCGTCCCCCTCCAGCAGATCGAGCGGATGCGAGGTGTAGTAACCCCCATCCTCGAACGGTGCGGCCTAGATGTGCTCGGAATCGTCCCCGACCAGAGAGAGCTGACCCTCCCAACCGTGCAGGAGGTCGTGGAGGTCTTGGACGCCGAGATATTGACGGGAAAGGACAAACTCGACACTCTGGTGGACGGCTATCTCGTCGGCGCCATGACCCCCGAGTCTGCCATGAGCTGGCTCAGGCGGAGCGTGGGGCGGGCGCTGATAACGGGGGGCGACAGAACCGACCTCGTCTTAACGGCGCTGGAGACGAGGCCGAGCGCCATCATATTGACGGGAAACATATACCCTCCAATCTGGGTGCTCACTACTGCGGATGAAAAGGGTGTACCCGTTCTACTCGTGCCCGACGACACTTACACGACGGTCATGAACCTGGAGATGCTAAATGGCAGGATCGTCCCCTCACCCACCTCGACGAAGAAGATACAGCTCACTCGTCGGATCATAGGCGAGTACGTCGACTGGAAAAAGATCCTCGACGAGTATGTCAACTGGAAGCACGACCGGGGCGGCTCAGGCGAATAGATACTCATCTTGGACATAAGCCTTGCCGAGACGGACGGCAGTCTCCGCTTTCTCTAGCTCCTTCCCCAGGTAAGCCGCGTGATCAAGCTCTGAGACCAGCCCCTTCCTGATTATGGTCTGGTAGACCTCTCTGGCGCCCCTCCCTTTGACGACGATGTCGGGATTCTTCTTGCCTTGGGGGAAGTGGATGGCTGCGATCAGACCCCTTTCCCTGTCTACTTCGATCCTGAACCATCCCGCCCTATCTTCATAGAACGACTCCTCCCTCTCTGCTTCAACCACCTCGACCTTGTTCTCTACGCCCCTATCGTAGGGTTCCTCCCTCCACCGCTTCTCCTTCAGCATGAGAAGATCGATGCCCAAGTCCTTAGGCACCGTCCCTCTCCGCCTCGCTAGGAACATCATCTTCGACGCTATAGCTGTCTCGCGTACGCTCCCCCTGGCTTTTGGGCTGAACTCAGGGACGAACAGGAGGTTTGCGCCGACTTCACACGCGAGGGCTGTGAGCAAGCCGTTGACCCCCGGCGAGTCGGTGTCGATGAGCTCAGTCACGTTCCCAAGCCCGAAGAGCATAGGCGTCTCTCCGTCGAATTCTCGATAGAGGCTGTAGGCCTTCAGGGACTCCATCAGGCCTGGGCGGAGCGCTGGCTCCAGAACAGGGTCGGCGACCACCCTCTCCAAGCCGAGGCGCCTAGCCTTATCTATGTTCTCTCTGAGCATTTCCACTCTTTCCTCCGCCCTTCTCGGCAGCTTGCCCTCCCTCATGTTCGATGGGAGCACCACAATGGGTATGTCGGAGACGGCGGCGGCCACCTCCTCCATATTGCCGGAGTCGACGCTGAGGATGAGGTCGACACCAGCATCGACGGCTGCCTCGATCTCAGAGGGCTCCAAGGTGTCGATGCTGATGGGCAGGGTCACCGAGGCCCTCAACGCCTCGACGAGACCTTGGACCTTCTCGGGCATCGGCTTACCCGCGAGCATTCCTACGTCGATGATATCAGCCCCTTCGGCCTCGTAGTAGATGGCTCGTTTCTGGACGGCATCCAAGTCAAGCATTGGCGCGTTCACTATCTCGGCGATGACCCTCATCGGGAAGGCGTTGCCAACAGGGACCTCATACCCTTCACCGCCGATTATCAGCCCCCCATTTTTTTCCATAACCTCACGCCAGTTCCTATCTACATCTCCGACCTCCGCCAACGCCCTCCTCTTCAAAACGTCTCTAATCAGCTCAGATGCCGGTATAGTCTTCGAGAGTTCGACTTCACCTAGGAGGTTTATGATAAGGGGGATATCAGCTGCGTGGAGCGGCCCTTTGAACGTCGGAACACCCGTCGCGGACTCGATAATAGAGACGTTGCCCTGAACTGCACCAGGCATCAGTATCAGGTCGTAGCCTCCAACCTGAAGGGAGCTAAGCACCTCGGCAGCGTACTCCGGCGTGATGAAAGCCGCAACTGAGACGGGTAAAGCCATCACGTCCACCTCTTCACACACTTCTGAGGCGTATCGTTTAACGCTCTCTTCTGCCAACTTCCCGGTGACGACAAGAACCTTCACGGCCCACCCTCCAGATACTTCTGTAGGGCACGCCTCAGCTCCTCCGGGTTTCTCAACACAGTTATCCCTTGCATCTCTCGGAGCCTCTCAACGTTTTCAAGGTCCACCTCACGGGCCTTGACCTTGATCTTTTCTCCTTGTTTTACGGCGCCTTGGGGACATGCTTCAAGGCAGAGACCACAGCCAACGCATCTGAGGTAGTCTATTACACCCTTGGACCCCCGCACCGAGAACGCTCTTCTACTGCAGGCTTCTTCAGCGGGACATGGTTGGCACCCGACGCAGAGGCTTGACTCGACCCGGACGGGTAGCGTCGTCTCCGTCGTCTCCGATTGATCGGTGGGGAGGATCAGGAGGGGGACCCCTCCCTTAAGGGCTTGGGCTGTGACGTTGGTCACCAACGTATCGGCGATTCCATGGCGGATTTTCGCCACCGTGTTTGCGGTGGCCGGCGCGACGACCAGCATCGAGTATTCTCCTCTTGCGAGGCGACCAGCGTGGATCGCGCTCGCGCCCTCGCTTTGGTCGGTGAAAACCTCGGAGTAGCGGCGGCCGTCAGAGATTTCGTGAAGGATATCCCAGAGGCCGTATATCCTTATCACATCCTCGGCGGCGCTGGAGATGAAGCTGGTTATCTGGACCTCCGACCTCATCTCCAGCATCAGGTTGAAGACCTCCCATAGGAAGTGGCCTGCCCCGGTTATGCCCCAGGCGAGCGGCTTCAATCCCTTCTCACAACCTCTACAACGCATTCGGGTGCATCTAATCTTCAGCGACCGTGATCTGCGCGCCATTATTATTGGGTCTCACATTGAAGGCCTCTCCCCGCCTTCCACCGCTGTTGAGGAACTCGAAAAGCCTCTCCGAGACATCAATAGCTTGATCCCTCCCGTCGACTAGGCCGTAGAAGGCTGGCCCCCAAGAGCTCTGCCCTACGCCGTAGGACCCGGCCCTGAGTAGGAATTCCACCCCCTCCTCGATGGTCGGGTGGCTGAACATCCCTCCCTGAACTTCCATCCAGTATTCTCCAAAATTGAAATCTAGCGCCGTCATGGCCTCACCGAAGGCTTCTATGTCCCGCTCGAGGATGGCCGGGATCATCTTTACGAGGACTATACGAGAGACCTCGCCCACAAGCCTTTCTGGTGGGGGGTTGAGCCTCTTGAATGCCTCCCGCTCAGCTATTCCGCCTAGACCCAAGTTGATCTCTGGTAAGCCAATTACGAAGAGCCAACCCTCAGGCACCTCGGAACGGAATACAAGGGGTGGTACGCTGTCTGGCTCGTCGAAGCGGTGTCCTCCATCGACGATGAAGCCCCCTTGCTTAAAGGCGTAGGTGCCTACACCGGAGATCCTCGACCTATTCAGCTTCGACGCCATCTCCTCAACGCTGAGACCGAGACCGAAGAGCTCAGAGAGCGCGGAACCAACGGCGAGGGCGAGCTGAGTCCCAGAGCCGAACCCCGCGTGCTCGGGGATGTCTGATACAACTTCAAACTCGACTCCACCTTCGACCCCCGCATCCATCAGTATCTGCTCTGCGTACTGCCTAATCCTGTCCGCCCTCGGCCCCTTCACCTTAAGCTCAGAAGCGGGCGACGCCTTCAAAAGCACGTTAGGATAGTCTATGGCGACGCCGACACTGCCGTGGATGCGTCCTAGGTCGCCACGCATGTCGACGATTCCGAAGTGCAGTCTAGATGGCGTCCTGACGGTTACCTCGATGCCCCCTCCCTCCAGTTCCCTATCAATGTCTCTAACGCTCGGACAACTCTCACCTCGACCGATTCAGGTGCGGAGACCCTCTCGACGACTTCTTTACATTCGTTGAATTTCCTATTCAGCTTTTCCACATCCTCGTATCGCCCTTCGAGAATGAAAGCCTTGATCCGGGTCGCGTGCACAACAGCCTCGATGGCCCCAGCCCTCCCCCTGCTGAAGACCGTCGGGAGTGGGCGATGGATATCGATGGAGTGAGCTCGACAGACGAAGCAGCCTCGATTCGAGATATCATGGCCGTTCAGTGTCTCGACGAAGACGCTCCCGTCCGCGGGTCCCAACGAAAGGTCCTCGTCTATGTGTACTGGCTTGAATCCCGAGAGAGGGTCATGTTTGAAAGCAGTGACTAGGAAGAGTTCAGGGTCCGCCGTGACGTTCACACATGCATCTCGACGACTCAGCAGGTTTCGATACGTGGTGCTGGACTTAAACGGTTTGATCTCAAGAAGGTCGGATCCCGTTCTCGTTACTCCCATAGGCGCGACATTCGGCGACCCATCAGGGTTTCTAGTCGCAACTAACGTCTCCACAATGCAGCCTCTGCTGAACCCGAGCTCGTCCAGCAGCTCCACTACCTCGGGCCTAGCCATCCAATATCAACAACTTTCGAAGGGATAGAGAACAAAAAGTTATCGATCTAAAAACTCGATGGGGACGAGGTAGTCTCC
>CAZWKG010000065.1:0-5158 GCA_964634705.1 uncultured Candidatus Bathyarchaeia archaeon
TCGAGATCTTCGACCAGATGTCCTCCGACAACCTGAGCAAGCTCCAGATCGAGGCCGCCCGCCTGGACAAGCTGGCACCCTACTTCAAGCTGGAGGCCAGCATCCGGTACCATAACGAGCGGGCTTTCTTCCGCAGTATGGGCGAGTACGCGTTCCACAGCCAGCTGAGGGAGCTCACACGCCGCCAAGCCCGGATACGGGAACGGATCGGGGCGCTGAAGAGGGAGAAGCAGCAGCGGATAAGGAAGCGGAGGCAGCTTGGCTACCCCACGGTCTGCATCTCGGGCTACTACAACGCGGGGAAGACCAGCCTCTTCAACGCTTTAACAGGCGACATGAAGCCCGTCAGCCCCAAGCCCTTCACCACCCTCAGCAGCAAGTATCAGCGCCGCTTCATCGACACCGAGACCACCCTCCTTTTCATCGATACCATTGGCTTCGTCATCGATCTTGACCCCAGCCTCATTAAGAGCTTCGAGCTCAATCTGGAGGACATCCGCAGCGCAGACCTTGTCCTGCTGCTGCTAGAGATCACCGACCCACTCCTGACTCTCCGTCTAAAGCTCTGGGAGGGGGTCAGGCTGTTGACGGGGATCGGCGTGCCCCGAGACCGGATCATAATAGTCTTCAACAAGGCAGACCTAGCCCCCGATCTAGCGGAGATCATAGGCGAGAAGCTTAGCATCGAGCAACTGAGCCTCCCATGGACTGTCATCTCCGCCAAGGAGCGCATCAACCTAGACTGGCTTCTCCGAATCATCACAGAAAGGATGAGACAGCTCAATGAGGCCCAGGCCCCTCGTATGAGAAAGGAGAAGGCTACCTCAGTTGGACAAGGTTGAAGAGATAATAGCGCGGCTCCTCAGCCATTATGGGAGGCGCCGCCAACCCCCGAGGGGTGACCCCTTCCGCAGCCTCGTCCGCATCATCCTCAGCCAGAACACGAGTTCGAGGAACCAGACGGCTGCATATGAAAGGCTCGAGCGCTATATCGGCGTCACACCTGAGAACCTCGCAGGGGTTTCTGTCGAGAGGATCGCGGAGGCCATCCGCCCCGCTGGCATGCACAACCAGCGGAGTAGAACCCTGAAGAAGGTTGCAGAGGCCATCCTGGAGCGTTATTGTGGGGATATCACCCCTATCCTACGCAGGCCCTACACCGAGGTACGGAAGGAGCTTATGGCGCTCCCCGGCGTCGGCCCGAAGACCGCCGATGTCCTCCTCATGTTTAACGCCGGTAAAGCGGTCGTCCCCGTCGACCGCCATATCTTCCGGATTGCGAAACGCCTAAAGCTTGTGCCGCCAAAGGCGGCCTACGACGACGTCCGCAGCGCCCTCGAGGAGGCGGCTGACCCCGACAGGTACGAGGATGTCCATGTCCTCCTCATCCGCTTCGGGCGGGAGTTCTGCAGGGCCCGGCGCCCCCGCTGCGGGGACTGCTTCCTCAACGACCTCTGCCCTTACCCAGAAAAGGGAAAGTATTAACTAGTGGAGCCTAGAATTGCTTAACGGTATCGGATCTTGGCGATTGAGAGGACACCTACGGGCATCCCGGGGCTCGACGAGCTGGTGGGCGGCGGCATACCCCGAGGACACGTCGTCCTCGTCATGGGAGGCCCTGGCAGTGGCAAGACCATCCTCTGCAGCCAGTTCCTCCACAATGGCGCAGCCCAGCACGGCGAGAAAGGCCTCTTCGTGACCCTCGACGAGACGAGGGAGGACATCCAAGCGGAGATGAGGCCCTTCGGATGGGACTTCCAACGGCTCGAGGCCGAGGGCCTCTTCACCTTCCTCGACGCCTCCCCCTTCAGGAAGAGATCTCGTCGAGGCTTCCAGCCCCTCACCGCGATGAGCCTCGGCGACGAGGTCAGGAGGCTAGCAAAGAAGATGGAGATCGACCGTATAGCCGTCGACCCCGTCGCAGCACTCCTCTTCCACTACCCGGATGTCGCAGAGAGGCGGAACGCCATCCTCCAGCTCATCGACAACATCCGCTCCACGGGCGCGACCTGCATCCTCACCCTGGAGCTCAGAGCCGCCGGACTTGAACGGGACGTGCAGGTGGAGGAGTACCTGGCCCACGGCGTCATCTTACTTCAAACCCTCAAGTCCGGCTCAAGCCTCGTGAGGGCGGTGCAGGTGGAGAAGATGCGAGGGACCCACATCGACCTCCAGCCGCGCCCCTACATCATCGGCTCGAACGGTATCGAGGTCTACCCTGAGGAGACCATCTTCTAGCCGAGAAAGAGTTACCGAGGCCGGGCCTCAGTCCTCGTAGGGATCCCTGCCCCAGGAGGCGTAGCAGACGGCGGCCGACCCGTAGGTGAAGCCCTGGAGGACAATGCCGAGCCAGAAGGGGCTCTCCGTCCCCGGGTACGCCGATATCAGATATATGGCGGCGCACTGAAGGACGATGGCTATGAAGATACGGGTAACCCAAGGACTGAGGCCCTCCCCTCTATGGCGTGCAGCCTTAGAAGGGGAGCTGAGGCCCGTTCCCTCCAGTGACATGCAACCAAGGGGCGTCAAGTCGATGCAGGCTGAGGTGAGTACCGCATCCGAGCCGTGGAGGAGCACCCTTCTGAGCACCCTGCATCTCGCTAGGAAGAGGCTGAAGAGCAGCGTGAATAGGGCCGTCAGGCTGTAGAGGCTGAGTGTCCACCACGGATAGCTCCAAAGCTCCAAATTCACGCGCCTCATAAGTGGGGAATTCCTACTGCTCTGGGGAGAACCGAATTTAAATGACCTTTATGGACCTAGTAACCATTTTATGGATCAGTGATAACGCTTTATACAAGCCGAATTTAACGGTTAAACCCGACAAAAGATACAGCCTTACGGAACCATTATAGGGGTTTGAGATGGAGACCATCAGCACCGTCTACACGGAGGGCCGGGTCGCCGTCCCTGCACGGAACGAGGCGAACAGCCTATATCAGGACGGATACGGCTCGCTCCTCGGCGACGACCGCCTCCTTACGCTGAAGCCTTGGGAGGCGCTGTACCTCGTTGAGAGGATGAGAATAGCCGTCATCGACGAGGAGAGCCGCCAGAAGCTGGTTTTTCAGGAACTACTCTGGAGGTTCTCGGCCGAAGACCCCCTGATGTGGACCCGTTACCTCATCTACCGCGACCTGCGGAGCAGGGGCTTCGTGGTCAGGGATGGGCCGGGGCTTGGAGTCGATTTCCTCGTATACGAGCGGGGCTCCTACGGCAAGAGGCCGCCGAGGTATCTCGTCTACGCCGTGTGGGAGGGCGCACCGGAGTCGATTAGGCATCTGGGTGAGATCCTCGAGGCCGCCGAGGCGGACGGCCGGACGCTGAGGCTGGCCGTCGTAGACCGGAGAGGGGAGGTCGTATACTACACCCTTTCAGAGATGGAGTTCACGGAGTCGGAGGATTCAGGCCCGCCGCTGTAGATGCCTTGTCAGCTCCTCGATCCTTACCGTCAGTTGCTCTGCGGTCTCCATATCCCGCACGGCGACACACCCCTCCCTGATCTCCCTCTCGCCGACGATGACGACCCTCTTGAACCCCTTCCTGTTGGCGTAGTCGAGCTGCCTCGTGAGGCTCCGGTTCATCAGGTCCAAATCGGTGGCGATGCCTGATCGGCGCAGCATCTGTGCAACCTCCATCGCCTTCGCCCTCACAAACTCGGAGGCCGACGCCACGTAGACCTGAGGTCCCAGATCTAGCCCCTCGAATGCCCCCTTCCTATCCAGCAGCGAGACGATACGCTCTATGCCCAGAGAGACGCCCGTCGCCGGGGTTGGCTCACCGCCGAAGAGCTCGATGAGCTCGTCGTATCTCCCTCCACCGGCGATGCTGCCCCAGTCCTCGAACCCCTCAGCGTAGATCTCATAGACCGGCCCGGTGTAGTAGTCCAGGCCCCTAGCCAAGCTGAGGTCAACCACCATATAGGGCTTGATGCCGAAGGCTGAGGCGTATTCATCGATTGCTGATAGGGCATCGCAGCCTGATAGTCCGACCGGGAAGCCTTTGAGGGTTCTTCTAATCTCCTCTATTTTCGCCTTGGGTGCCCCACTCAACGCCGTGAGTTCGAGAAGTCTCCTAGAAGCCTCGGCCGAGGCTCCGATCCTAGCTAGCTCTTCCATGACACACTCCACGCCGATCTTGTTGAGCTTGTCTATGGCCCGGAAGATGTCCAGAGATCGCTCTCTCGGCAGCCCCACTAGTTCGACGAAGGCTTCGAGGATGCGCCTGTCGTTGAGCCTTATCTGAAACCCTCTAAATCCTACCGCCTTGAGGCAGTCGACGGCGACGGCAAGGACCTCTGTATCCGCAATGGGGTCGGCGACGCCGACGATATCGACATCAGCCTGCCAGAACTCTCTAAACCGCTTCTCGGAGGGGCGTTCATACCTCCACATGGGTCCAATGGCGTAACGCTTGAAGGGCATGCGCAGCTCCCTATGGCTGGAGACGACGCGGCAGAGCGACGCGGTCCACTCGAAGCGGAGGCCCAGCTCCCGGTCCGACTTGTCCCGGAAGTAGTAGATCTGGTCGATGACGTCCTCCCCGCTCTTGATCTTGAGCATATCCCAGCTCTCGAAGGCCGGCGTCCCCAGCGGCTCGTAGCCGTAGGCCTCGAAGACCTCCCTGATCCGATCGTGAACCCAGTCGCGCCTGAGCATTTCCGGGGGAAGAAAGTCCCTAGTACCCCTAGGAGGCTGAAACATCGCTGGAAACTCCCTAGAATCCAACCCTTCAAGGATTATATAAAGGTCTTCGGGGTCTATTCCGGACCTTCTTCGGCGAGGGTGGTCTCGACCCGCTCCACGCCCCTCCCCGGGTTCCTCCGCCTCAGCCTAATGGCGCCAATCTCCCAGGTGTTGCTTATGTGGGTGCCGCCGCACGGCATCTCGATGGGGCCGCAGCTCCAGATGCGTATACCTGGCTTAGAAGGGTCTAGGCGTATCTTGACCTCGTGCCCCTCGGCTAGGAAGCGGTTGGTCGCCTCCTCGACCCGCCTGAGCTCGTCGGCGGGGAGCCTACCCTCGTAGGCGTAGTCGGCGCGGTCCTTCTTCTCGTCGACATGGGAGCCGAGCCTCTCCATCTTCCCCAGCCGCTGCCACAGGAAGTGCTCCATGATGTGCGCTGCAGAGTGGAGCTTCATTATCCTGTAGCGTCTCTCCCA
>CAZWKG010000066.1:0-5141 GCA_964634705.1 uncultured Candidatus Bathyarchaeia archaeon
GTGAGGGGCGCCCCAACCCGTGTCCTCTTCTTCCTCTGTTCAGCGTTGAAAGCCCTCCACTCGGGTCCTTTGTCGAAGAGGGTTGAGGAGACGACGAAGCCGCAACGCTCGCAGACGAGCTCCCCCACCTCGTAGTCGCGGATTAGGTCTGTGCTTCCGCACTCAGGGCACTTTTTGGACTTTACATTTCTTTCCGTCAAGATACACCCTCGAACGTTTTTGCCTCAAGTGTGAGACCAATTCGGGCCCTACCTCGAGAGCATGAAGCTTGGGGGCTTCCTAAAGGATTCAAGTTAATTCCATGAGGACACTGGCGGCGCCTCCAGCTACGCTTAATCCGTCTATTCGCTCATATCCCTTGAATTGCAACGAGTTTGGAGAAGTCGTTCATCAACAGTTGCAGCCACTTTCTCTCAGCGTGGAAGTCTGCATCGTCGCTGATGCGCCTTACTGGACAGGTATATTCACTGTTTTGATATCCTTTACAGTCTCTTTCGGTCCTTGGAACTTTACCGCATCTTAATTTGCACAGTTCCATTGTCTTTTTTTGTATAGCATAAACTAGTTCAGAGATCGAATATGGATACTTTAAGCCAAGGGATATGTATTTCAGGTTCTTCTTCTCTCTGATCAGACTCTTTGCGCCTTGGGTGAGTTCCTCGGCCAAGATAATAGCTTCATCATAGTCTTCATCCTCTAGAAAATCTATTGTTGTTCTAATTGTATCAGTATTCGCTTTCGATATGTTGACCTTTGGATCGATTATCGCTCTCAAGAGTTTTTTATCATGATCGGCGCCACTCGCGACGTAGTCTACGCTCCCGATCTCGTCGTTAACTTCTTTCATCTCGTATCCGTGGAGGGATTTCAAAAGTTCAATCTGGGTGACCAGCCAATCCGAATTCAACTCAACTTCCATCTTCTACACGCCGGAAAACACAAGCAATCTCAGATGGTAGAGCCTTTCAACATGGAAAGGCCACTTTCTCAAACAGGCTTGTGTCTATCTCTACATTTATGTATGATCACTTATATATCTCATGGCTTGCGACCGCGCGTACATCGAAAACAAGTTTCGTGTATCTTAGCTAGTGTCTTAGAATAGGTTTTTCTCTTCGAGCAATTTTATTTTCGCGCTCGAAGCGTGTTTTTGTTACGTACATCTGTAAATGGAGGGGCGTCCATCAGATAGAGCTAAGCCTCTTTAACGAAACGCCTGTACTTCTCCAGGTCGCCTTTCCAATCCCGATAGTTTATGGGCCAGCTGTAGCGGGGGCACCGAGGCTTGCAGATGATCTCCATCACCTCGAAGGCCTTGAAAAAGTCGACAGAGTTTGACGCCGCCGCGACTATGGCCATGTCGAGGCCGACGAAGCTGCCAGCCATAGCAACGACCTCCTCGCCCTGGCTGAGGTAGCCGGCGTCGGTCGCCTCGAGGACTGCAGACATGCAGACGTGAAGAGCACCGCAAAGGACCTTATAATACATCATCCCCAGCTTGGCGGTGTCGACGAGGCTCGTGTGGGCGGCGAGGTTCCAGAAGGGGTCGGTTCCCCTGACAACCCTTGCGCCCCGCTCCCTCAGTTCCTTCAGGATGGTGTCGTCGGGTATACCGATCCTGAGGTCGCCGATGACACTCCCCTCGACACAGGTGCCCGCCGCCGAGCTGACGACGATGACCTCCACGTCCGGGAAGGCGTCCAAGACCTTGAGGGCGCTGAGCCCGGTCTCTGAGGCGACCACCACCTTCTCTATGCCCAGCTGCTCGGCCCGCAGCCTCGAAAGCTCGATGGTCTTCTCCGTGTTTATCTCGCCGTGGACGTCGAAGTAGAACGTGGATCTACTTACTCCAAGCTCACCCATATCCCGACCCCATAAATGTCTCATCAAACCTCATATAAAACTCGACCCGAGGCGGAGAACAACCTTTACAAGTGGGGTGAACGAGATTAGTATCGAAAACTGGGGAAACAGGTGTAGATGGTCCTCGAGAAGCTGGGCTCCTCCCTATATGAGGCCCTGAGAAAGGTGATACGGGCACCCGTAGTCGACAAAGAGCTAGTGAAGGAGCTCGTCAGGGACCTACAGAGGGCCCTCCTCAAGGCTGATGTCAACGTCCAGCTCGTCATGGAGCTGTCCAGTAACATCGAGAAGAGGTCCCTGGAGGAGAAGCTGCCGCCGGGCATCAGCCGCCGAGAGCACGTAGTTAAGGTCGTCTACGACGAGCTGACCCGATTCGTCGGCGAGAAGCCGGAAGCCCTCGAGATCCGGCCGGGCCGGCAGAACATCCTCATGCTGATCGGCATCCAGGGGTCGGGGAAGACGACCACCGCGGCTAAGCTGGCCCGATACTATCAGAAGCGAGGCCTCAAGCCCGCCCTCATCTGCGCCGACACCTTCAGGCCCGGTGCCTACGACCAGCTGCATCAGCTGGCTGAGTCAATCAACGTCAACTTCTACGGCGAACCTGACACCAAGGACCCCATCGGCATCGCCAAGAGGGGAGTCAAGAGATTCAAGGACTACGAGGTCGTGATCCTCGACACCTCGGGCCGGCACAAGGAGGAGAAGTCCCTCATGAGGGAGATGCGTGAGATCGCGGCCGCCGTCAGGCCCCAGGAGATAGTCCTCGTCCTCGACGGCACCATCGGGCAGCAGGCCGCCGCCCAGGCGGCGGCCTTCAACGAGGCGACGGACATCGGCTCCATCATCGTGGCGAAGCTTGACGGCTCCGCTAGGGGCGGGGGCGCCCTCTCCAGCGTCGCGGCCACCGATGCCCGCATCAAGTTCATCGGCACCGGCGAGAGGATCGAGGACCTAGAGCCCTTCGTCCCCAGCCGCTTCATCGGCCGCCTCCTCGGCATGGGCGACATCGAGGGCCTCGTCAAGAAGGTGAGGGAGGCGGAGGTCCCTGTAATGGAGAAGGATGTCAGGGCGCTCCTCTCGGGGAAGTTCACCCTTGCCGACATGTTACAGCAGTTCGAGGCGGTGCAGAGCATGGGCCCCCTCCAGAAGATCCTCTCCATGGTCCCTGGCCTCGGCTATCAGCTGCCGGAGGAGGAGTTCGAGGTCGCCGAGGAGCGCTTGGCAAGGTATCGGGCCATCATCCAGTCCATGACCATCGAGGAGCGGGAGAACCCGAAGATCCTCAACGCCTCCCGGGTCAGGCGGATCGCCCGGGGCTCGGGCACCGATGAGCGGGAAGTGAGAGAACTTATAAAACAGTATAACGCTATGAGGAAAATGCTCAAACAACTGAAGGGGAGACGTGGACTGCTGAGGCGCCTCCCCTTCAAGCTCAGATGAGGATCTGAAGATGGGCAGATCGAAAGGGCCGCGGAGGAAGAGTCGGAAAGTGCTCACGAAGCCTGTGAGGGAGAAGGGGAAGCTAGGGCTGAGCAGGGTCCTCGCCGAGTTCGAGGTGGGGGAGAAGGTTGTCATCGACGTCGACCCCGCCGTCCACAAGGGGATGCCCCACAAGCGCTTCCAAGGGAAGGTCGGCACGGTCGTTGAGCGGCGGGGACGGGCCTACTTCGTCGAGATCCCCCAAGGGAAGACGGTCAAGCTCGTCGTCGCCACGCCGGAGCACCTGAGAAGGCATTAGGAGAGAGTGAAGTATGCCGGTTTTGGAGAAGAAGGAGATCACGGTAGCGGAGGCCAAGAAGCTCCTCGAGGCTCAGACCGAGAGCCTCGACCCCCTCCAGAGGAGGGTGCTAGACTACGCCACCCGGTTCTCCAAGCTCTCGGCGGAGGATGCAGCCAGGCTGGTAGAGGAACTCACAGACGAGGACCTGTTAGACAAGGCGGTGGCGGTACAGATCGCGAACTGCATACCCATGAGCACAGAGGAGATCAGGATGTTCCTCGGGCGGCAGCGGATCATCTCCGAGGAGACCATCAACTCGATTTTAAGGAAAATCGAAAAATACAGGTCCAGACAATAAAACACATGGAGACCATTCGAGAGGGACGGGCGTGGAGAGGGAAGGTAAAAAATACGAGGAGTACGCATACGTCTTAGACGAGCTCCCCCACGGGAGGCCAGGCGCGTCACGTCCGACCTACCACGCCAGAGGCATCATCCAGATCGTAGGCGAGACGTACTTCACCCTCCTGGAGGCTGCGCCGCGGAAAGAGGCGACCTTTGCCATTCGGGAGCGCATCTACGTCGGCAAGGAGGGGAGGGCGAAGGTGAGCCACATCCTGGGGCGGGTCACCTACGACGAGTTGACCTCCGCTGCCAAGGCCGAACTCCACGGCGTCGTCGAGAACATCATCAGGTCCAATGAGAAGCGGTTCATCAGCTTCTTCAACGCCTCCCAGCCCGTCACGCCCAGGATGCACGCCATGGAGCTCATCCCGGGGATAGGGAAGAAGCTGATGTGGCAGATCCTGGAGCAGCGGGAGCGGCGGCCCTTCGAGGGCTTTGAGGACCTCCAGAACAGAGTCAACATCCCCGACCCGGTGAAGCTGCTGGCCCGGAGGGTGCTGAAGGAGCTGTCGGAGAAGGAGAAGTACCTCCTCTTCACCAGACACATGTAGAAAAACTATAAAACTGCGGAGTCTCCAGACATATTCATCAATTTGTACAGGTGCGAGTCGAATTTCAGCGATGATATGTAAAAAGGTATTTGATAAATGTAGGAAATTTCAGAAGCAAATTACTATTATTTCTCCGAGGTTAGACCGTCATCGTTCATCACAGGCTAAATTAAGACTACTACGAAGATGCTGGCAATGAAGTTCAGTGGAATCATGTAGGCAGCCGTCTTCAATTTCCCCAACTTCCTGTTAAAAGAACGGGGGCTAAATCCAACCAAAACGTTAATATTTTTAACTTTTTATTGATGATTAGGGGGAGTTGTTGTTTTCAAACATAAATAAGGAAGAAACTTACTTAGACTTCGAGGAACCGCTCAAACGAAAAAGTGCAAATCAGGCAGAGTTCAAGCGATATCTGATCGAGCATATAGACGAGGTCGTACATACAAAAGGTTTATATTTTGGTAAACGGGTTCTCATTCCTCATAACTACCCATGAAAAAGGAGTAACTATCATTGGGCATCTGTCCACTCAGAGAAATATCGGCATCCATCGATTTGGCTGGTGGAGTTGAGTTTTCCGATGCCTCATGCTTGGA
>CAZWKG010000067.1:0-5124 GCA_964634705.1 uncultured Candidatus Bathyarchaeia archaeon
ATGAGCTGCGCCCAGCTGGGCCTCGTCGACTACGGCTTCCTAGGCGCCGCCCAGATAGACCCCTACGGCAACCTGAACACCACCGTCATCGGGTCGCATTCGAAGCCGAAGGTGAGGCTACCCGGAAGCGGCGGGGCCAACGATGTAGGCTCCCTCTGCCGCCGCACCATCATCCTCATGCGCCAGGATCGACGCCGCTTCGTCGAGCACCTCGACTTCCTCACCACCCCCGGCTACCTGACGGGCCCCGGTGCACGGGAGAGGGCGGGGCTGCCTGCGGACACGGGCCCCTACCGGGTCATCACCCAGCTCGCCGTGATGGGCTTCGATCCGTCGTCGAAACGGATGAGTTTGATCTCCGTCCACCCCGGCGTGACGGTTGACGACGTGGTGGAGAACACGGGCTTCGAGTTCCTCATTCCCGACAAGGTCTCGACGACGGAGCCTCCGACGGAGGTGGAGCTCAGGCTGCTGCGGGAGGAGATCGACCCCGCCGGCATCGTGATCGGCTAGGGCCCTTTTCAGCCAACCATGTAAATCAGGCATGTGCTCAAGGTTTGCTGAACCCCACATCCTTTTTACGAGAATCTGCGTAGAACCGTGTATGGACCGCATCGAGGTCGTCAGCTTCGACGTGGAAAGCACCCTAGTCGACTCCCGCTTCAGCGACCTCATCTGGGAGACCGACATACCCAGGCTCTACGCTGAGCAGCACGGCGTCAGCCTCGAAGCCGCCCAGGAGCACGTCCTTGGGGAGTATCGGCAGGTGGGTGACGAGCGGCCCGAGTGGTACGACGTCGGCTACTGGTTCCGGAGGCTTGGGCTATCCGGGGACTGGCGGAGGCTGCTGGAGCTCAGGCGGGACACCTGCCGAGTCTACCCGGAGGTTCGAGGAGTCCTTGATAGGCTTCAAAGCCGGTATGTCCTCATCGTGACCTCGAACACCATCAGGGAGTTTCTGGAGGTCCAGCTCAGAGAGCTCAGCGGATTCTTCACCCGCATCTTTTCCGCCCCCTCCGACTTCGGAGCTGTCAAGAAGTCGGCTGAGTTCTACCGCAGGATCTGCCAGATCATGGAGACCGAACCGGAAGCTCTCGCGCACGTCGGCGACCACCTGAAGTTCGATTATGATGCACCGAGGGAGCTCAAAATCCACGCCTACTACCTAGACCGCTCGGGGGAGGCCACGGGCGACCATGTCGTCCACGACCTCGATGAGTTCGAACACAGGATAGAGATAATCGAAAATCAGCAACGCCCCCAGGCCTAAATCTTTCATCGAACTTGCCGGTTATCGAGCGGGTTACCTTATGTATCCGGGGTTCATAACTTTAATAATGACGACCGTAAAGCCGATCCTCGATTGAGCCGATGCGTCCGATGAAGTCATTATCAGCACTTGCCGCTGCGATCCTCGCCCTGCTGGCTGCGTCGCAGGCGGTAGGAGCCCAGTTGAGCTATTCTCCGAGGGAGCTTGTCTTCACCGTCTACGCCGACGGTTATGTGGCCGTCGACTACGCCGTTGAGGTCGACCCCACACGTGCGAGGGTGAACATCACCCTATTCGGTTCCCTGTATCAGGACCTGTTCGTGGAGGATCAGGACGGTCTGCCCCTTGACTATTCGCAGGTTGACGGCGGCCTGACAGTCGACACCTTGGGATCGACTTCAGTCCTCGTCTCCTACGTGACGCCCGAACTCACGGACAAGTCTGGGCAGATCTGGAACTTCACGGTCTCGACCCCCGTCACCTCCAACCTCCTTCTACCCAAAGGCGCTACGATAGTCGGCCTCAACGTCGTCCCACTCGCCATAGGCAGCCTCGACGGCCGACCCCTCATCACCATGCCCATCGGAGACGTGGAGATCGCCTACACGGTCGGAGTCTTAGGAACGAGGGAGCACGCACTGGCGGTCATCAAGGATGCCGAATCGACCATCGAGGCGGTCAAAAACCAAGGGATCGCTGCCCCAGAGGCTGAATCCCTGCTGAAACAGGCGTACACCGCCTTCGACGCAGAGCAATACGTCGAAGCGGAGCAGCTCGCGGGGCAAGCGAAAGCCTCGGCCTTAAGCGCCGAAGCCGCCGCATCCTCGGCGGAGGAGACAATCAACGCGGCGTCAGCCGTCATATCAGCGGCCAGAGATGAGGGGCGTACCGTCGGCCTCGAAACGGCTGAAGACCTCCTAGAGCAGGCCGAAGACGCATACGAGGCGGGGGACTACACAGGGGCAGAGGCCCTGGCGGAGCAGGCGCAGTCTGAGGCGGCTGAGGCGACAGCACCGAAGACCCTTATTCCATGGTTCACTATAGGTGGGGGAGTAATGGCACTGGTTCTTGTCGTAGCTGTTTTTATCTTCATAATGAGAAGACCTGCGGTCGAGGAACCCCTGGGAGAGGTGGACCTTGAAGGAATTTTCGAGCAGAAGCCGCATCTCAGGCTCGACGATAGGGAGGTGATCAGGTTCCTAGCGGAGTCGGGCGGGGAGGCGTTCGCCACGGAGATACGTGATCGCTTCAACATCCCCAGAACCAGCGCTTGGAGGATGATCAGGCGCCTCCAGAGGGAGGACATAGTCGACGTCAGGAGCATCGGTGGGCAGAGCCTGGTGAGGATAAGGTCTAAATACCGTGTGGGAGGCGGCGGCACGTGAAACAGGCGTTCCGGAGCGTTCCGGCGGATTCCTCTAATATCAGCGGTGATACAATTTTGGGTGGCGAAGGAAGGTGAATCGAAAGATCGTATCGCTGCTGATGCTGGCCATCATGGTCTCTCCAAGCCTCACTGTACTCGTGGGGGCTGCCCCCCTCACAGTCGACACCGACATGGCTTATTATGCCCCAGGCGAAGATGTAGAGATACACGGCACCGCCAATCCCAACGCAATCGTAAACATCACCATCGAAAGAATGATGGAGACAATTTACAATTTCTCCGTTTCAGCGGACACTGACGGCATCTACCAAGCCACAGTTTCGATGTCAGCCAAAGCCCTCCCCGGCCCCTATACAGTCACCGTCTCGGCCGACGGCGACACAGCCCAAGCTTCCTTCATGGTGACCCTGACCAAAATCCCTACTCTGGCTGAAGGCCTCCTCTCCCAAGTTGAGAACAGTCGAGAACAGGTCGAGGCGGCCTTTAACAAGCTGGAGGCCGAGGGAGTTGACGTACCCGAGGACGCTTTGGACAGCTATGAGCAAGGGGTTGACGCCGCAGAGGAGGCCCTCCAGTTGATGGAGGAAGGGAAATACGGCGAGGCGTTCGCCAAGGCCCTTCAAGCCCTCCACCGCTTCAGGGTCGCCCTCCAACTCATCCAAGTCGTTGGCCCCAAGAGGCCTACTAAGGATACCGAGGAGGCGGAGAGGGCGATAGGCCTCAAGGTCGCCATAGAGAGGGCATACGCGTTTCTCGACACGGTCAACGCCACAGCTGAACGGCTCTACGAAGAAGGCTACGATGTTGACCAAATCAAGGCTAACTTGAATATGGCCAATGAAACTCTGGCGCAGGCAGAGGAGCTGCTAAGTTTGGGTGACATCGACAGCGCCACCCAAAAACTCGCAGAGGCTCGGGGCATCCTAGACGGGTCCATGGGGCTGTTGCACGGCATAGCGAAGAGAGTCAAGGCGGTGAAGACGGAGAAGTTCCTCGAACATGTGGAGAAGCGCATACAAAGTTTGGAGGAGAGCATCAACCGACTTGAGCATCGCCTCAAAGCGGGGCAAGTCGTTTTGAACGCACTGAAAACCACTAGAAGGAAGCTTTTGATGATCAGGACGCGTCTAACTGCGGGCGAGGTTGAGGAAGTCATTGACGACCTTGAAGACGCAGTAGAGGAGATCGAAGAGGAGGTTGACGATCTGAACGGGCGCGGCATCTCGGTCACGATCAGGGCGATGAACAAGCTGGAGGCGAAGATCCGAGTGATGGAAGCCACCGCTGAGAGGCTTGCAAGAAAGGGAAAGGATACATCCGAGATCGAGGAGGAGATCCAGAGCGCTAAGGCTATCCTCAGCGAGGTGATGGCGCGACTCGAGGAAGAAAACACAGAAGCGGTGGAGGAGCTCCTAGAGGAAGTTGAGGAACACATCGAGGAGACTCGAGAAGCAATCCGTGTCATACAGCGTTCGAGAATCGAAGAGAAAGTCAAGACCTGGAAAGAGAAAGCCAAGAAATGGCGCCCCAAAGACGACAAGGAGGGCTAAAGCGCCCCTGCTTCTGTCCTTCTGATTGAACGCCGACGGGCTTTCGACCCAATTTTCAAGAACCCTCGAACAGGTTTTTCACCTATGCGACTTCATGAGGACTGGGAGATCGAGCCGTCTCTACAGGTTGAATAAGGATACGCACACCTGAATTTCTTCGGTGTTTTTATATCTGAGGCGTGGATGCATGGGCGCGCTCGAACTCGTAGATGAGCCTCGAGGTGACGACCCAAGCCTCCAGGACCTCAGGGTATATGCTCACAGACTCGTCGGCGAGGGACAGCGTCTCTTCCTCCATCGGCCCGAAGGGGTAGGCTCCGATGAAGACCGCAGGGTTCTCCTCCTCCGCGAGGCGCCTACACACCTTCTCCAGGGTGGTCGGCCTCCTATGGCTCGTCAGGGCGACAGTGCGGGTGGCCCCGATCCTCTCCATGAGCGCTGGGAGATCCATTCGGCTGAGGGACAGCAGCGGCTTCCCCCCTTCAGGCGGGACCCGCCCCTCAAGGAACAGCTGCTCCATTAGGCTTTTGAACCGTGTACAGTCTCTCGGAAGCCGTGCCTCCGGCGCGACCTCGATGGCGCAGTCTCCGATGGTATGCACCCAGATCCTGAGGTTCCCCTCTCGGTTCAGGGGCGTACCGAGGGCTTCTAGGAGGCAGAAGTGGACGATGTCGAGCCTCCCCCGCTTGTGGCCTTTGGGCAGTCCCATCATGGCCGCGTGGTGTAGGCTGCGATCTAGCAGGGTCTCCGTCGGCTTCTTCCCTCGTCTCTTGGCGTTCCTCCTGACCGAGGGGTGGTGCTGGATTCCCGGCGGAACGGTCTCCAGGGCGGCTTCGACTAGGATGAGGTTGAGCATCTGTTGCGGAAACTAAAATAGGCAGAGGGCCTCTTAAATCTGGTTGGTGAAGGTCGTTGGC
>CAZWKG010000068.1:0-5094 GCA_964634705.1 uncultured Candidatus Bathyarchaeia archaeon
GGGAAGACTACCTCGTCGTGGGCCGCAGCGTCGTGAGGACCGACGCCCTCGACAAGGCCCTTGGCAGGTCAAAGTTCACGGCCGACTACATCCCGAAGGGGACAGCAGTGGTCAAGGTCGTCCGCAGCGCCAAGCCCCACGCCCTAATCAAGCGGGTCCACGTGGACGCCGCCCTGAGGGTCCCCGGCGTGATGACGGTGCTCACCGCCGCCGATGTCCCTGGCCACAACCAGATCGGGTACGCCCTCCCCGACCAGCCCTTCCTGAACAGTGAGAAGGTCCACTACATCGGCGACCCCCTCGCCCTCGTCTGTGGAGAGGACGAGTACGCGGCCGCCGAAGGGGTGGACGCCGTTGAGGTCGAGTACGAATTGCTGCCAGCGATCTTCACTATAGATGACGCTCTAGAAGAAGACGCCATGCCGATCCACGCGGGTGGAAACATTGCCCTCACAACGCGCATCAGGAAGGGCGATATCGAGAAGGGCTTCTCCGAGGCCGAGGTCGAGATCGAGGAGACCTACGAGACGCCGTATCAGGAGCACATGTACCTCGAGACTGAAGCAGCGTACGCCATCCCAGAGGGCGCTGGCAAGGTCACAGTCATTGGCACCATGCAGAGCCCCTTCCTAGTCAGGGAGAAGGTGGCCCATATACTCGGCTGGAACCTCAACCAAGTCAGGATTATCCAAGCCCTAACAGGTGGCGCTTTCGGCGGCAAGGACGACATGGGGCCCCTAATATGCTCAAAGGCGGCGCTGGCAGCGGTCAAGCTAAGGAGACCCGCGGCTCTAGTCTTCGACAGAGACGAGTCGGCGGCATATTCGAACAAGCGGTTCCCAGCCCGGATCAGATACAGGTCGGGAGCGGACAGCGGCGGCAAGATCACAGCTGCGGAGGTAGACATCACCATCGACTGCGGCGCCTACGCCAACCGGGCCCCTTTCTGGCTCTGGAGGCAGACGGCCCACGCCGCCGGCCCCTACGAGGTCGCGAACGTCTACGTCGACGGCCGCGCCGTCTACACTAACAAGGTGTTCGGTGGCAGCTTCCGAGGCTTCGGCGACGTCGCCATACACTTCGCCGCCGAGTCCCAGGTCGACCGGTTGGCTGAGGCCCTCGGTATTGATCCCGTCGAGTTCCGCCTCAATAATGTGCTGAGGCCTGGATCTAGGACCACGTCCAACCAACTCCTAGAAAACTCAGTAGGCATAGAGAAATGCCTCTTGGGAGTGGCGGAAACTTCAGATTGGACCAACAAACGGGAATCGAAGCGGAGAGGGGACAAGGTCAGAGGTATAGGCGTCGGCTGCGCCCACCATGGAATCAGCACAAGCCGCGGGGCGCCCGACTGGTCGGCTGCCTCCCTCATTCTTAACCAAGATGGAACCCTCACCTACCGGACGAGCATCTGCGAGCTTGGACAGGGGGCACCCATCGGCCATGCTAAGATCGTAGCTGAGATCCTCGGCACCTCCCTCGGTTCCATTAGTATCGAGCTTCCTGACACGGATTCGACGCCTAACGCGAGGCCAACTCACGGAAGCCGGGGCATCACGCTCGGTGGAACAGCGGCGGCGGACGCTGCCTTGAAGCTTAGGCAGTGTATAGTTAAGGTCGCCGCTGACCTTCTAGGCTGCAACGAAGCTGCCGTCGACATGAGGGATGGCCGGGCCTTCGACAGGCATGACCCCTCGAAAGGGTTAGACTTCAAAGAGCTTGCAAATGAAATCTACATCAAAGGGGGCCCCCCCGCAGCCTATGGGCTCTTCGTGCCTCCGAGGAGGTTCTTCGACCCCGAGACTGGGCTGGGGGTCGCCTACCCAGTATACACCTTCGCAGCAACTGCCGTCGAGGTAGAGGTGGACATCGAGACGGGGCAGGTCGACGTCGTTAAGGTTTGGCCGGCTATGGACGTCGGCAAGGCCATCGACCCGCTGATGATAGAGGGGCAGATCCACGGCGCCATCTCCCAGGGTATGGGTTTCGTCTTGATGGAGCACCTCAAAGTCGATGAGGGGTTGGTCCTCAACCCTAACTTTACAGACTACGTCATTCCTTCGGCTCCCGACACCCCGGAGGTGGCAGAGACCATCATCGTCGAGGAACCCTACAAGCACTCGGCCTTTGGCGCCAAGGGGGTCGGCGAGCCTGCCATCATCCCCATCGTCCCCGCCATCACTAACGCCATCCACCACGCCACAGGCGTCTGGTTCAACACCCTTCCTGTCACGGCGGAACGCCTTCATGCGGCGCTCAGGAGGTGTAACCCATGAGGCCGTTTCCCCACTTCAGCCTCCACTGGCCCAGAACCCTCAAAGAGGCGCTGGAGCTGCTGCAGAAGCTGGATGAGGCGAAGCCCATCGCCGGAGGCACTGACTTGCTGATAGATCTGAGGGAGGGCGCCTGTGAGGTTAAGCATCTTGTTGACCTCGGCGGCGTTGAGGAGCTTAGATACATACGAGAGGACGGCGGCCAGATCCGCATCGGGTCAAGGGCCACTCACACACAGCTACTGAGGTCGGAGCTGATAGCAGCGAAGGCGCCTGTGCTAAAGGAGGCCGTATCGAGCGTTGGTAGTGTCCAGATCCGCAACATGGGAACGATAGGTGGAAACCTGTGCACCGCGTCGCCGGGAGCGGACACCGCGCCGCCCCTCCTCGTCCTCGACGCTGAGGTCAACATCGCCTCTCTGGAGGGGTCTCGGAGCATCGCCTTGAGCGGGCTATTTGCGGGCCCTAAAAGGAACAGCCTGAGGCCTGGCGAGCTGCTCACGGAGATAAGGTTCCCTGTCCCACCGGCGGGGTCGGGCGCATCCTTCCAAAAGCTCGGGAGGAGGAGGGGCTGCACCCTCTCCCTACTAAACGCTGCCGCCTACTTAGAGGTGGATGGCGACATCTGCCGAGAGGTCCGGGTTGCTTTCGGCGCCTGTGCCCCCACGCCTACCAGGATGCCCGATGTAGAGGAGATGCTTCGAGGTAAGATGCTCAACAGCCAAGTGATCGAGAAGGTAGCATCTGCCTGCTACGGTCTGGTGAAGCCTTCGACGCGCGCGCATACGCGTGCGTCAGCGGAGTACCGTCGTGCGATGTCCTGTGTCCTGATGAGGAGATCGCTTACGAATGCATTGGAGCAAGCTAGGAGGAGTCTGCAATGATGGTAGCCTTCGAGCTGAACGGTAAGAAGGTCGAGTGCGAGACCCTACTGAACCGGACCCTTCTCGACCTCCTAAGGGTCGACCTTGGCGTCACAAGCGTCAAGAAGGGCTGCGAGGAGGGGGAGTGCGGCGCCTGCACCGTCCTACTGGACGGCTTACCGGTCACCTCCTGCCTTGTGTTAGCTGCACAGGTGGATGGAAGGTCCATCACCACTGTGGATGGCCTCGTAGACGACCCGGCGATGGAGGCGCTGCGGAAGGCGTTCATGGAGGACGGTGCCATCCAATGCGGCTTCTGCACACCGGGGATGCTGATATCGGCATACTCGCTGCTCATGGAGAATCCGAAGCCGACAGAGGAGGAGGTGAAGAAGGCCATCGAGGGAAACCTCTGCAGGTGCACTGGTTACGTAAAGATCATCGAAGCCATCCTGGACGCTGCGGAGAGGATCGCGGCTGAGTGACCTCGAGATATTCAGCAGGCTGACGCGGCTCCTGACAGAGGGCAGAGGCGCGGTCCTCTGCACCCTCATCGAGAAGACAGGGTCTGGGCCGAGAGACATCGGCGCCAATATGCTCGTCGACCCAGATGGGGGCATCGTCGGCAGCATCGGCGGCGGAGGCATGGAGAGGAGGTTGATCGATGAGGCATTGGAGGTGCTGAAGGAGGGCCGCCCGAGGACGATAACCTTCGCCCTCGGCGTCGAGCCCAGGGAGGGTGCCATAGCAGTCGACTCAAAATGCGGAGGAGAGGTGAAGGTATTCTTAGACGTGATCAAGCCAGACCCCAGACTCATCATCGTGGGCTCTGGGCACATAGCGAAGCCACTGGCGGAATTCGCCCACAAGTCGGGATTCGAGGTCAATGTTGTGGACGACGCAGAGACGGCCACTCGAGAGCGGTTCCCTACAGCGGCGGAACTCTACACAGGCCCTTTCGAGGAGGAGCTTGAGAGGGTGGAGGTGAGGCCCTCCGACTTAGTTGCCATTACCCACGGCGAGACCCCTTACGAGCTAGCAGCGTTGAGGAGCATGCTCCGTCGGAGGCCCGCCTACATCGGCCTCCTCGGGAGCAGGAACAAGGCTGCGGAGCACAGGGGGCAGCTGCAGGCCGATGGGTTCAGCAGGGATGAGGTGGAGGCCATCCACGCGCCCATCGGCCTCGACATAGGGGCGAAAACACCCGAAGAGATCGCTGTCAGTATAGTCGCGGAGCTCATCAGGGCGCGGCGCCGCGGCTAGACTCGAAAAGGCGCCGGGCCTTCTCGTATTCCTCGGGCGTATCGATGTCGAGGACGCACCAGGAGTTGCCCTCGACCAGCCTGTGGGCCGCCTCGTGGCGCAGGACAACGTCCCTCACTGTCTCTTCAGGCCCAAGATTGAGAATTTCCGGGAACAGGGCCCGACTGAAGAGGACGGGGTGCCCTCGCCTTCCCTGATGGATTGGGCTGACGATGAGCGCCTCCGGGTAGGCCTCTATCTCAGCCGCCATCCTGTCGAGGAGCTCCGCTTCCAAACCGAGCTGGTCGCCAAGGACGAGGAATGCGGCGTCGGCCGAGACGCATCGAATTCCTGCCTTGAATGAGCTCGTCATTCCCTCTTCATAGGAGGGGTTGAGGACAATTTGGGCGCCATGGGCCGCCGCTATCGGACTGAGCTCCTCGGGTCGGTGGCCTAGGACGATGATGACTTCGTCGACTTTTGAAGCGTCCAACGCGTCGAGGAGCCTATCCAAGATGGTGCGGCCTGCTACCTCCAGCAGGAGCTTGTTTTTACCCATCCGCTCGGATTTCCCAGCGGCTAAGACGACGGCGGCGAGATTCAATCTCATCACATCTCGCAAAGGAGGCGGAGCACCCTTTTTAGGCGTCGGGCGCTTTTATTCATTTCAGCTTTTCGGAAGCTCTTTTCACGGCCTTTATGATGTTGACATAGCC
>CAZWKG010000069.1:0-5085 GCA_964634705.1 uncultured Candidatus Bathyarchaeia archaeon
GAGGATATCTATCAGCAACCCACCAGGCTTGGTCGTTATCCTGATCTTCTTCCTCACATGCAGGTCTAGGAGGGTGGCGTAGAAGCCGTCGTCGTCGTAGTCCAAGGCGCCGCGCTTGAAAATCTGGTTCACCACCCAAGGCCTCCTATCCCTGTTGGGCACATAGCTGAGGTAACTTGGCACCGTGTACTCTCTCTCCCGCCCGTAGAGATGGTAGACCAAGTATAGGAGCGCCGGCATCAGTAAGGCGAGGGCCCGAGTTCCGTAGCTTAGGGATATGGCAGCGTAGTACTGGAGCGAAGTAGCCATGTTAGCGTTAACCGTCTTTGCCCTGACACCATCTACCCGCCTAGGGAAGCCGTCCAATGCCTGAAGAGAATCGGGGTCGAGCAGTATCTCCACCTCGATGAGCTCATCCTCCCCCGAGCTACCCCTCAAAACAATATCGTCGCCCTGCTCAACAACCTTGAATGATGGAGGGTGAGGATACACCTTGGTGATATAGCCAGCGTCCTTGAAGATCAACTTGACATACTTGTACTCGATATGCCTGCTAGCTAGCTTCAGGTTGAGGTGTCCGGTATCGTCGTCGTACTCCAGTGGTGGGTGGACATCGAACACAAAGCGGACCTTGTACCTCCCGGGTTCGTACATATCCGGGTTATATGACCCAACCTCGTTCCTCTCCGCCAATGAGTGTATGCCGTCAACGATCTTCATCTGATCATCGTATGGCTCCTCCACGAAAACCGAACTCCTGTAATCCTTGAAGTAGCTTATCGAACCGGGAGCCGACTCTATCTCCACGGGCTGAATGTACGGGCTATCCAGCGCCTCCACGGAAAGTGGAGCCTCCCAAATCCTGAATAGAAATCTGAACCGCTTCTCCCTGATCAAATACTCGTACTCCTCCACCAGGGTGCCGTCAGGGTAAAAGGTCGCAATGTACACCTCCACCGCCGCGTCACCATCCTTTAAAAACGAGGGAAAATAGCCTATAATGGCGACAACGGTAATTCCCATGATCAAAGTGATCCCGACGAGCGTCAGGATCTGTCTAAGTTCGCTCAACTTTCAGAGATCCCCGTGATTTCCGGTCTTTCCTCTACCTCTTCCTCAAACCGTAGATAATCCAGCTTATCCAGACCCGCGCTGCTCGCAACCACATTAGACGGGATGGTGTCCACCATGGTGTTAAACGTCTGCACGATGTTGTTGTACGTGTACCTGTGCCTGGCTATCTCGTCCTCAACGCTGACAACGGCGTCCATGAGTTTATTCACCGTCTCATTCGCCTTCAGCTCGGGGTAATCCTCCGCCACGGCGACGATGCTACCGGTGATTCTGCGTGACTCCCGGTCTATCTCGCTCAGACCCTGGGTGCCCGCCTCAAACACCTTAGCCCGCATACTTGCGACGGTCTCAAAGACCCCACGCTCATACCGGACATAACTCTTGACGGCGCCGAGAAGCTGCTCGATCATGTCCAGCCTCTTCTTCATGGCTACACGGATCTGGCCTATGTTGGCGTCTGCAGCGTTCTTGAACCTGTATAACCGGTTGAAGAGGTACGCGAAATAGACTCCCAGTACTACGACAAGGATCACCAGAGCCGATGGCAGAAGCAAGCTTGTGAATTCCAAGGCGTTCATAATCCTATCTAAACGCCCATTTTTAAACCTGTTCTAATACATTAATCGGACAGGCGGGCTAACCCCTGATAGGGGCTACTTTATTTTAACGTATTCGGGCATTTTTTCAAAGTCTAACAAGGAATCACAATATTCACACCGTAAAACCTTAAATTCGGATAAAACAGAAAATCGAGTACTTGTTCTCGCGATACATTTGTTATACAACTTACTTCAGGGCATCTTATCCTTCCTAAAATCCTCTTTGGAATCTCGGCGCCAGAAAACGATTAGTCAAACAGACTGCTCTCCGCTGTTGTCCCTAGCTCATCAAAACAGGAAAGACAGGGAGTTTCAGGCCTTGTAGACTGTTTTGCCTCCGAGGATGGTCCGCAACACCCTGGTCTCCTTGATCTCGTCCTCGGGGCAGGTGAGTATGTCGCGGTCGATGACGATGAGGTCGGCCAGCTTCCCAGGCTCTATGCTCCCCTTCACGTACTCCTCGAAGCTGAGGTAGGCGCCGTTGATGGTGTACATCCTGATGGCCTCCTCCCGGGTCACCCTCTGCTCCATCCCCATCTGGGTCCCCTCCAACTCCGTCCTCCTGGCGACGGCGGTCCATAGGCTGACAAATGGGTTATAAGGTGTCACCGGCGAGTCGGTCCCCGCCCCTACGACGATGCCATGGTCGATCCATGCCCTATGGGGTTTCACCCCCTTCGACCTCTCAGGTCCGATGTTCTCGTAGAAGCTGTCCCCGAGGTAGTAGAGAAAGCTCGGCTGGGAGGCGACGACGACGCCTAGGCGGCGACACTGCTCGAAGTTCTCCTCGCTCGGCTGATAAGCATGGATAAGGGTGAACCTCCTCCCCTTGATGGGCCGCTTTCGGTCCGTCTCCTCAAACGCCCTCAGTACGATGTCCATCGCCCTGCCGCCGGCGCAGTGGACGCCCACCGTCATACCCTGCACATTCCCCGCGTCCAAAAGCCTCTTCAGCTTCTCCTCGGGCATGGTGAGGATTCCGTAGTTGTCGGGCTCCCCCTCGTAGGGCTCACGGAGCAGCGCTGTGCGGCCGCCGATGCCGCCGTCGATGAGGAGCTTCAGCCCGAGGAACCTGAGCATCTCATCGCCGAAGCCAGTGGTCATGGGGAACTCCCTGATCCGCCTCAGGCTCTCCTCGACGGGCTCGCCGCCCTCCACGCCCATCAGCATCATGTTCACCCTCACCGTCAGCCCTCCATCCTTGAGAGCCAGCTGGTACGCCCTCATATCCTCGGCGACTATCCCAGGCTCGATAACCCCTGTCAGCCCCACCTCGCTGAAGGCTTTAGACGCCAGCTTGATGGCCTCAACCTTCCTGTCGAGATTGGGCGGCGGTACGTGCTTCAACACCAGCCAGAAGGCGGGGCGCTCTTGAAGCAGCCCAGTCGGCTCCCCAGCCTCGTCATTGACTATGGTGCCGCCCACAGGCTGGGGCGAATGCCGAGTGATGCCGGCGATCTCCAGGGCCTTGCTGTTGACGACCACAATGTGACCGCATGTACGGGTCAAGTAGACAGGGTTGTCAGGCGCCGCCTCATCTAGATCCCACCTCGTCGGGTTCCTGTGCTCCGACAGCTTCGCCTGGTCCCAGCCCCGACCCTGAATCCACACGCCCGGCTCCGCCTTCTCCGCCCTCTCCCTGACGGCGGCGATGATGTCTGCGATGGATTTCATTGGCGGCGTCCGGCAGTCGATCATAGACATGGTGAGACTCGTGCCTAGCATGTGGAGGTGGGAGTCGATGAGCCCGGGGAGCACCATCCTCCCCTCGAGTTCGATGACCTCGGTCCCCTCGCCGGCCGTCTCCGCTATCTCAGCGGTGGAGCCGACTGCGATGATGCGCCCATCCTTCACAGCCACGGCCTCGGCGATGCTGAAATCGGGGTCGACGGTGACCACCTTGCCGTTCAGCAACACGAGATCGGCCTTACAGGCCTCTTCAACCCCTGCCATAGCTCGATGCAACCTCAAATAATCCCCGCGTCATCTGCATATAATATTTGCACGATGCGGATCGCTCATCCTAGGAACAGGGTGACCTCCTGGACCAGAAGCTCAGGCTGGACGCGCCGTCCCTGCCTCATGAGCCTGACGAAGCCGAGCTGTTCAAGGACCTTTAAGTCGTTGTAGATATTCTTCACGTCCCTACCCGTCTTGGCTGCAAGGTCGTTGATGGATTTGACGCGAAGCCTCGAGAGATGGTCCAGCAGCTCCAATCTGCGCGGCGTCAGCTTCGAGAACTGGCTCCAGTCGAGTTCCACCGTCTCCTCCGTTGAGTAGTCGAAGTCCTCCCCCTCGCCGTAAGCCCTAAGGGCGTGGATCATCCTCGACCACTCGACAAAGTCCTCAAACCTTTCCCTGTCCTCCTGGCCGCCCTTGAAACTGTCTGGGAGCCCCTCGAGACTTCCGCCATACTTCCTCTCCAGCTCGGCGACCCGACAGTTGACCTCGCCGAGGGAGCGCCTCCTGACGACCCTCAAAAGCAAGCCGACCACCTTTTATTGGTTTAGAGACCAAAAAACCCTTATAAATTCATCTCAGAATAACGTGGTTGAAGTGGTATGACCATCCCCATCAACAGGGTGGATGATCTAATCTGGGAGATACCGAGGGATTACAACCCAAACATGCGAGTCCCGGTTAGGATCTACGCCGACAGTGAGCTCCTGAACATGATGAAGAGGGATCAGACCCTCAACCAGTGCATCAACATGACACAGCTTCCAGGCATCCTGAAGTACGCCATCACCCTCCCCGACGGTCACCAAGGATACGGCTTCCCCATCGGAGGCGTAGCCGCCTTCGACGCCGAAGAGGGGATCATCACGCCCGGCGGCGTCGGCTACGACATCAACTGCGGCGTCCGCCTCATGCGGACGGACCTGACTTACGAGGAGGTCCGGCCGAGGGTCGACGAGCTCATCGACAGGATCTTCAGGCTCGTCCCCTGCGGCGTAGGCGTCGGCAGCAAGCTCCGCCTCTCCACGAACGAGCTGGACAACGCCATCGTCGAAGGCGTCGAATGGGCCATCGGGAGGGGCTACGGCTGGGAGGGGGACTCCGAGCACATGGAGGAGGGAGGCTGCATGAGGGAGGCCAACCCCGACAAGGTCTCGAGCAGGGCGAAGCAGCGGGGCTCAGGCCAGCTGGGGACACTCGGCGCCGGGAACCACTTCCTCGAGATCGCCCGCGTCAAGGCGGTCTACGACGAGGCGGCCGCCAAGACCTTCGGCATCACTGGCCCCGACCAGGTAGTCGTCTGGATCCACACCGGGTCGAGGGGGTACGGCCACCAGATAGCGAGCGACTACATCAGGGTGATGGACAGGGCCGTCAGGAGGTACGGCATCCGCATCCCCTCCCGGGAGCTGGGGTGCGCACCGTTGAATAGCAGGGAGGCGGAGGACTACTA
>CAZWKG010000070.1:0-5053 GCA_964634705.1 uncultured Candidatus Bathyarchaeia archaeon
TCTCCGGCTTCAGATACGCCGCAGGCGGAGCGCAGGAATATTATGGAGTCACACCCGATCTGACGGCCCTCGGAAAGATCATAGGTGGCGGCGCCCCTGTCGGGGCCGTCTGCGGAGAGAGGGAGATAATGGAGTTCCATGCGTTCAAAGACGCCTACTGGAACCGATTCGTTAGGATCGGCGTAGGTGGCACCTGGAATGCGCAGCCCGTCTCCGTCGTCGGAGGGATCGCCATGATGAAGATCATCGATGCAGAGCGTGATAGAATCTATCCCCGCCTGTATGAGATCGGTCGGAGGCTGACGAAGAGCTTCAACGAGCAGGCGGAGGACCTCGGGTTGGCGGCTCATGCATTCGGCCTGCCAGTCGAGGATCCAACTACCCTTTCCCTCAACCTCTTCGACCGCCCAATACCTTCCGACAAGATGTACCTGTGGCAGACAGGGCCCGCAACATTTGAAGACTATACAACAAAGGCCGGATTCGCGGCTGGCGGCCAGGCCAATTATGCAACGTACCTTACCATGATCAACAGCGGGATCTTCTCTTACACGGGGAGAGGCGGCAGCCTCTGCACGAAGTACACGGAAGAAGATCTGCGGAGGACCGAGGACGCCTTTGGAAGAACTCTGAGGGTGCTTAAGGAGAACAAGCTTGTAGGACGGGTCAAGTGATCCGGCCTATTCCTTTTATCATCTTACCGCAGACGACTCAAACCGATAAAGATAAAAATCGACCTGTTCTGATAGAACAAAGGACAGGGAGGCTTTGAAGTGGGCCTCGAGGATAAGCTAATGGACGTTGAAGAGGAGCTTCGGGTTCTGCTGGAGAAGATCGAGGGTTTGGAGGAGCGCATCGAAGAGATCGAGGAGCGGCTGAACGAGATTGACGCCAAACTAAGCTCCCTGTAGGCTCACCAGCGACCCATCTCCTTATTCTAAAAATTTTAATAAACATACAGTTAGCCCTATTGTAGCGGTTACACCATGTCCTTCGGCAGCCACACCTCGAAGCAGATCATAGGTTCCAAGAGTGATAGGCTCAAGGGGCGTAAGATCGTCCTATGCATCACCGGTAGCGTCGCGGCGGTGAAGAGCGCCGAGGTCGCCCGGGAGCTTATGCGCCGAGGCGCCGAGGTCTTCACGGTAATGACGCTGATGGCGCAGAAGATCATCCACCCCTACCTGATGGAGTGGGCGACGGGCAATCCTGTCGTGACCGAGCTCACGGGCCAGATCGAGCATGTCACCTACGCGGGGGAGCACCACGACCGAGCCGACCTCGTCTTGGTGGCTCCCTGTACAGCCAACACCATAGGGAAGGCGGCGGCAGCTATCGACGACACGCCGGTGACGACGGTCTTCACGACGGCCATCGGCGCCGGTATACCCATCATCATCGCCCCAGCGATGCACGGGTCGATGTACAAGCACCCCATGGTGATGGAGAATATCAGACGGCTCCAATCCATCGGGGTCGAGGTCCTCATGCCCCGGTTGGAGGAGGAGAAGGCAAAGATCCCAGAGACGAGGGAGATCGTGGAGGCTGTCGTCAGGAAGCTCACCGGGAATGGGGACCTAGAAGGGCGGCTTATCCTCATAACAGCGGGGCCAACAAGGGAATATTTAGACGCGTTCAGGTTCGTCTCAAATCCGAGTTCGGGGAAGATGGGCGTCGCCCTCGCCGAGGAAGCCCTAAGACGAGGCGCCCAGGTAACCTTAATCTATGGGCCTGGGACCGCTGCTCCGCCGCCGGACGCTGAGGTCTTCAGGGTCGAGACGACGGAGGAGATGCTCGAGGCCACCGTCAGGGCGCTGAGGGAGAAAAAGCACGATGCCGCCATTCTAGCCGCTGCGGCCTCAGACTATGGGCCGACAGACCGGGAAATGGTCAAGACGCCCTCAGGAAGGGAGCGGTGGAGCCTGGAGCTAAGGCCTCTCCCGAAGATCGTGGAACAGGTGAAGAGGGTGGATGCGGACATCTACCTAGTCGGCTTCAAAGCGGAGTTCAATGTGTCTGAAGAGAAGCTGATCGAGGGGGCCTACAAGCGGCTAAAAACGGCAGGTATGGACCTTATCGTGGCTAACGACGTGTCGAGGGAGGGCGCGGGATTCGGGACGGATACGAACGAGGTCTTCATTATAGATCCGGAGAGGAATGTGACCCACATCCCGCTAACAGGGAAGGACGAGATCGCCAAACGGTTGCTGACGATGATCCGAGAGAAGCTCAACAATAAGCGTCTCTCTGAAAATGATTGAGATCCCTCTCCACTCCCTGAGAAAGATTCGTTGATTTTCAAATCGTAACACGCGTCGATTAATTTAGTGAGCCTCTTAACGAGATAATCTCTCCATATTGAGACCATTGGCTATCCACGATATAGAAGATGAAACGAATAAATACAAAGAATCATCTCTAAAAAACAGAATTCGGCGTTACCACAATTCTAATAAAGTTTGTATCCCTAACATCATCTTCGGTGTTAGAATGAGCTACAGAGAGTTGGTAAAAAAGATTTCGACTTCTCTGTGTGAGGTGCTTTCAGACAGGTTTATGGATGTTCTCCTCGAGGCGAAGGATGGCGGCAACATCCCCAGCTCGCTGACCAAGGCCATATTATACCACAGCATGCGGGGCCAACTCGCAAGCGAGGCCGGCTTAGTCGATCTTCTGGGGGCGTCGGCCGTGGCCGACCCGCAGAGGGCTGCAACGATATTGGAAGAGTTCGGGCTGGAAGAGGTCGCGCTGGCGCTGAGGCCAGCTAAGTGATGGGGAGGATCTATCATGAAGAGTTTTGGTATCGAGTTTGTCCCCATGGATCTATATTGGAGGACGACCTACTACTCCATCCAGGCAGAGAAGCTGGGCTACGACAACGTCTGGATCACGGATCACTTCAATAACAGGAATGTCTATGTGAGCCTGAGCATCATAGCCAACTATACAGAGAAGATAAAGCTCGGCCCAGGGGTGACAAACCCTTACATCGTGCATCCAGTCATGACAGCCCAGAGCGTGGGCTCTCTGAACGAAATTGCCCCAGGGAGGGTTGTCTGTGGCATCGGCGCCGGCGACAGGACGACCTTGGAGCAGGTCGGCATCGAGATGAAGGCCCCTCTCAGGGCAGTGAGGGAGGCTGTGGAGGTAATCCGCAAACAGTTATCCCGGGAGAAAGGTTCCTACGAAGGAAGGATGTTCCAGACGTCGGAGGGCGCCAGGTTCAACTTCAAGGTCCAGAACAAGATCCCGATATATGTAGGAGCCCAAGGGCCAAAGATGCTGCGGCTAGCCGGCTCCATAGGAGACGGGGTCCTCATCAACGCCTCCCATCCAGACGACATCAGAGAGGCCGTAAAGCACGTCAAGGGGGGCGTCGAGAGGGCGGGGAGGCAGATGGCGGATATAGACGTAGCCGCCTATACATCGCTCTCGGTAGCGGAGAAGGAGAAGAGCGCCAGGAAGCCCGTCATCCCAGTCGTCGCATACATCGTAGCCGGCAGCCCCCCATCCATCCTGGAGAAACATGGCATCTCCATCAAGGTCGCGGATCAGATAAGAAACGACCTAGCCAATCGGAGGTGGGGAGAGGCCTTCGGAGCTGTTGACTCAAACATGATAGAGGCCTTCTCGATCTGCGGTACCCCTGACCAGTGCATAGAGAAGATTGGGGTACTCTTCAAGACGGGTATCACCCAGTTCGTCACGGGCTCACCGCTTGGTCCAAACGTCCGGGCCTCCATCAAACTCTTCGGCAGAGAGGTCCTCCCACATTTCAAGGAATCCTCATAACGGGTTCTCAGTGATGTGGGCTTGGAGCACCTCTTTTTCTATTGTGGATTCTTCATCTAACAAGACCTGAGGTAGCTATCCCTAGCTAATGTCTCGTGACTTTAGCCTTAGATGATGGAGGCGTTGAGGAGAGCTGACTCTCCATGAGCTTCTGACGAAGCTGGACTCTATATTCGCTGACCCTCAGGTGTAGCTCGGGAAGTACTTCTTTTCCCCAGGGATATATAGGGCATTCGAGTATTCATCCATGAACTCCACATCTATTAGGAGGTCAATGTACACCGTCTTCTCGGCGATCTCCCTCGCCTGGTCCCGCTTTCCCATCGACATAAGCGTAACGTACGCGCCTGAGAGGGAGCCGTTCCCTATGGGGTGGATCTCCGCGTTTGGGAGCTCGGGTAGGATGCCGAGCTTTGTTGCATTTCTCAGGTCAGTGTAGTTGCCAAAGGCCCCCGCCAGGTGGAGGTGCCTCACGTCGTATATGCTCAGCTTCAGCTTCTTCATCAACACGGTGATGGCTCCACAGGCCGCCGCCTTCGAGTCGATAACGTAGTCGAGGTCCGCTTGTGAGATCACTATGTCTCTCCCTATCGCTGTCTCCTCCGCTGGCACTATCACGTACTCGAGGCCCTCCAGCCCCTCCCTCACCAGCGGCGTCTTCCCGGGCACCAGCTTTCCGACAAAATTTAGGACGCCGACTTTGAACATCTCCGCTGCCACATCGATGATCCCAGAGCCGCATATCCCCCTCGGGGGACCGTCTCCTATGACCGAGACCTCAGCCCTGAAGGTGTCGGGGTCGATCTTAACGTGTTCGATGCCGCCTCGGGCGCACCTCATCCCATGTCTCACCCCCATCCCCTCGAAGGCGGGGCCTGAGGCGCAGGAGCTGGAGAAGAGCCAGCTGTTGTTGCCGAAGATGATCTCGCCGTTCGTCCCCAGGTCCACCAGTAGGGAGATCTCGTCCGACTCATACATGCCTGAGGCGATGATATCGCCGACGGCATCGCCCCCGAGGAACCTGCTCACGTTAGGGAGGCAGTAGACGTATGCCTCGGGATTCGTGTTCAGCCCCAAGGTCTTCGCTTTTTTTATTATCGGATCCCGGGAGACCTTTACGTTCGCCTCGTCTAAGTATGCGGGGTCAAGCCCGGCCAATAGGTGGTTCATCACGGTGTTTCCACCGGCGCAGACATCAGCTATATTCTCAGAGGCCACGCCGGTCTCCTCCTCGAGCTGGGCGATGATGTCGTTGATGCTG
>CAZWKG010000071.1:0-4815 GCA_964634705.1 uncultured Candidatus Bathyarchaeia archaeon
CCTCACCTCCCTCAAGGGACGCCGTACGCATCTTGAGGTAGAAGTCCTTGAAGCGCTCTATGACCTCGTTCGTCATCACTGGCCTGATGCGCTTCGAGTAGCCGATATACTTCCTGAGCAACGCCGGATCGATAGGTGCCGCGATGGGCGTCCCAGCAGCCTTGTGGAGGCCGAGGATGTGATCAGCCGTCCGTGCATCCAGATCAGCCTCAGGCTGGTCGCGGAGGACGAATATGAGATCGAAGCGGCTGAGTATGGTGACGGGGAGGTTAATGTTCTGTGCGATGGTCTGGTAGGGGTTGTAGCGGCCTAGGGTCGGGTTCGCCGCCGCCAGGATGGAGGTCCTCGCGTTCAGCGTCGCCACTATGCCGCCCTTGGCTATGGAGACGACCTGCTGCTCCATGGCGGGGTGGATGGCGTTGCGGTCCTCGTCCCTCATCTTGTCTATCTCGTCGATGCAACAGATCCCCTTGTCCCCGAGGACCAGGGCGCCGGCCTCGAGGATGAAGCTGCCCGTGCCCCCCTCCCTGACGACTGCGGCGGTCAGCCCCGCTGCGGTGGAGCCCCTCCCTGTGGTGTACAGGCCTCGGGGTGCGGCCCTCGCTGCGTACTGGAGCATCTGGCTCTTCCCCGTGCCGGGGTCGCCGACGAGGAGCACGTTTATGTCGCCCCTGATGCGGACATCGGGGAGTTCCTTGGTGACCCCTCCGAAGACGAGGTGCATGATGGCCTCCTTTATGGCCTCGTGCCCATAGATGGAGGGGGCTATGGATTGGAGGACCTTCCTGTGGATCCACGGGTCGGACGCCAACTCCCTGATCTTCTCCTCGTCATCGGGGGTGATCTCCAGCATCTCCATCTCCCGCCCGCTCACGTCGATGTTGTTCGCCTCCAGGATGAGGTCGAAGATACGGAGCGTGCCGCCCCGCCCACGCCTCTGAAGCAGCCCGATGGTGCCCGTAACACTTGCTCGATCGCCAGGCCTCGCGATTTCCACGAGGTCGTCTCTGAGGTCGATGTTCACAGACCGGGGCAGCTGGCCAGGCGGTAGCTCCTCAGGCCTCTCCTGTATCGTTATCCTCTGGCAGTCGATGAAGACGGACTCCTTGGGGACGAGCTCGAAGCCCCGGCGTCGATTGCAGGAGGGACACGCCGTCGGCGTCCTCATGTACTGGGTTGTCTGCTCTATGTAGACCATCTCCCCGCAGGAGGTGCAGCGGAACGTGGCCTTCATCAGGAGGGGCGTCACCGCCGACGCCCTCACGATGATGCCGTTCACCATTATGAGCCTGTTGATATGCTCCGCGCCGATCCTGCGTAGCGGCGTCTCTACCGGCAGCCCCCTGATCCTGACGTGGATCATCTGGATCTGGTCGGCATACTCCCGGTCGCGCATCCGCAGCTTCGAGAGGGCGGCTGCGTCGAACTGGGGAAGATGGTCCTCGGGATTGGCCAGCACGTTCCTCGCGAGCTCGGCGTCGAAGGCGTAGAGATCCTGGAAATCGACGACGAGCGACCTCAGCCCCTTGACGACCATCTCGGATATGGCCTGCTCGTACTTTACGGCGCCCCGGGCGTCCCTGAAACCCTCTATGAACCGGGAGAAGGCCTCCTCGGCTGAGATGAGCCTTGAACCATCCATCTACCTCACCCCCAGCCTCCTCATCTCCCTCCGCCAAGATACGATTAATCTGTGTAATTCACGGTAAAAAAAGGCTTCCTCAGGCTGAAGGGGCCTCGGGGAAGCGGCTGCCTCTGCCGATGCCAACCTGACGACCTTTCCTATCCTGCTCTCCAATATGTCCCGGAACATGCCCCTGAGCCTGTTCAGATGCTCAAGCCGGGTGGCGTCTCTTCCAGCCTCCTTAATCAGACGGGAGAAGGTGAGATACGCACTCTGATAGAACCTCTCTGGGAGGGGGGAGAGCTTGCCGGGTGGGTGGAAGCGCTCCCGGTAGTGGATCTGGGTCCACTCCTCGTTGCTTACGCCGTCGTCGGAGAACCTGGCGAGGCCCACCCCTATCAGCTCCCGAGCGATCCAAAGGTTCACCGTCAGTTCCCTGTTCGCCTCGGTCTCCTCAATGAGGACGCCGGAGGTCTCTATTCGCGGGATCTTCCTCACAGCCACGAGCCTCACGGGCATGTTCTCAAACTCGAAGGAAAGATCCTTCATAAAGTGCGCCACGTCCGACCCCCCTTGCAATAATAAGGTACGGCTCCCTATAGAATTATTCTTACATGAAATGAGACTAACCGAGTTACAAGGCCTTAAATCTGCCCTCACCTCAAAGAAAGGAAAGTGCATTCGACGATGACCCCAATGAAAGGCGTTGAATCTCTAGTTAGGGAGGTCAAAAGACTGGAGGATGACCCCCACGTCAGAGGGATAGTGGAAAAGCGTGTTGCAGAGTTCATAGAAGTGAATGAGGAGGATTCAACCGTCTGGTTCGTCGAGCTTGTCTACTGCCTCCTCACCGCCTACTCCAGCGCCGAGAGGGGACAGCTCTGCGTTGATGCTCTCCACGACTGCGGTGCTCTCCTCCATGGGAGCGTCGTAGAGGTGGCGGAGACGCTGAGGAAACAGGGACACAGGTTCGCCGATAGGCGGGCCGAGTACATTGTCGCCGCGAGGAGGCTCGCCCCCACGCTGAAAGAGACCATCAGGGGATTCGGAGCCTCTGGTGAAGCCCGGGAGTGGCTGGTGGAGAACGTGAAGGGCCTCGGCTGGAAGGAGGCGAGCCACTTCCTCCGGAATGTGGGATACCTCGACGTCGCCATTCTCGATCGCCATGTCCTCTCCAACATGAGGGACCACGGCCTCATACCCGACGACGGCCCGAAAGGGTTGACGAAAAGGCGCTACCTTGAATACGAACAAATCCTCAGAAAGGTCGCCGACAGGCTAGGGATGCCCCTCGGCAAGACGGATCTCTACCTTTGGTATATGAAAACGGGGAAGGTACTCAAATAGGAGCAGAGACTGGATAAATCTATCTCAGCCTAAGGTGTCAACGCCCTTAGGTAAGGACAGCGATCAAGGGGTGGCCGAGGGTATTTATAACGCCTAAATTAACGGGTAAATGATCGCAGAACCCGACGGGTGCGTTATTCGATGAAGGTCAAAGTTGGAGGAGAGACCCGCGAGATCCGAACCCTATGGAGGGAGGGGCGGACCGTCCGGATGATAGACCAGAGGAAGCTCCCCCACAGATTCGAGATCACAGCCACGACCCACCACACAGAGACCGCCGAAGCCATACGGGACATGGTTCTGAGGGGGGCGGGCGCCATAGGTGTCGCTGGTGCATACGGCATGGTCCAGGCCGCCATGGAGGCAGAGGGCTTCTCGCAGGAGGAGTTCAAACGCTACCTCGAAGCGGCTGCAGAGCGGATGAGGAGGACGCGGCCGACGGCAGTCAACCTGTTCCACGCCATCAACCGGTGCCTGAAGGCTGTTGCAACAGGCCCTGTGAGCGAGCGGGTCCTTAAGGTTGCTTCGGAGGCGGATGCCATCGCCGAGGAGGACCTCGAGGCCTCTAGGAGGATCGGAGAGTACGGAAGCGCGCTCATCGGCGACGGCTTCAGGGTGCTGACCCACTGCAATGCGGGGGCCCTTGCCTTCATCGACTACGGGACGGCCCTCAGCCCCATCCGGTTCGCCCACACGCAGAGGAAGAGGGTGTTCGTCTTCGTCGATGAGACACGGCCCCGCTGTCAAGGGTCGAGGCTCACGGCCTGGGAGCTCCAGCAGGAGGGCATCCCCTACGCGGTGATCGTGGACAACGCCGCCGGCTACTTCATGAGGCGCGGCGAGGTTGACATGGTTATCGTGGGCGCCGACAGGATCGCGGCGAACGGTGACGTCGCCAACAAGATAGGGACCTATGAGAAGGCGGTGCTCGCCCACGAGAACGGCGTCCCCTTCTACGTCGCAGCCCCTGGGATGACCTTCGACCTGAAATGCGAGTCAGGCGACAATATCGAGATCGAGGAGCGAGGCTCGGAGGAGGTGCTGGGGATATGGGGCGTCGACGAGGACGGTGCCCCCTCGAAGATTCTCATAGCCGCTTCGGGGTCGCCAGCGAGGAACCCGGCGTTCGACATCACCTCGGCCAGGTATGTCACCGGCTTCATCACAGAGAGAGGGGTCCTGAGGCCGCCTTATTCGGAGAGCATCCCGAAGGCCTTCGGCGGGCAGAAGGCGTAAGCCCAAGACGTTCTTGCAGTTTTTTATCACTTTTCCCTTTGACGACAATCCGTCTTTGGCCGTCCAAGTCCTCTAAATACAGGGAATAAGGAGTACTTCCCAAGCCACGCCTGAGGGTCAGCGCACGTAGAAGCCAGCCGTTTCCTCGTCGACTTGGGCGGCCATGGGGAGCATCTCCTTTATCGTCTCTATCATCTGGGGTTGGAGCCGCGCCACATCCGTGAGGGACAGCATCCCGACGAGTTTTGATCCTACCTCCTCCCTCATTACCACGGGGAGTTTCTTGATCCGCCGTTTGAACATAATCTTTACGGCCTGCTCGAGGGACATGGTTGGACTTACGACTATGACGGGCTTGGACATGATCTCCCTCACTATCACCTTCTCCGGGTCCAGCCCGATGGCGACGACCCTTGTCAACACATCCCGCTCCGTCAGAATGCCGACGATCTCTCCCTTCGAAATGATGACTAGGCTGCTGATGCTGAAGTAGTTCATCATCCTAGCCGCGTACTTCACCGAGTAATCCGAGTCGACGGTGACGACGTCTCGGGCCATGACATCCTGAACGCATAGCGACATCTAAACGGCCACCAGCGGCTAAGAGG
>CAZWKG010000072.1:0-4791 GCA_964634705.1 uncultured Candidatus Bathyarchaeia archaeon
GAGCTCCTGGATGCGCCTATGCCGGGTCTGCCGTGGCGGACTGGCTTGTTTGTGACGGCGAACTCTCCCAGGTAGTGGCCCACCATCTTCTCCGTGATCCTGACCTCGACGAAATCCGTGCCGTTGTGGACGAGGAGGGTGCGCCCGACCATCTCGGGGAGGATGATGAGGTCCCGGGCGTGGGTCCTAAGGGGCTTCCCATCGGGGGGAGAAGAACGAAGCTTCTCTATGACTGTGCGCTGCTCGACCGACAGCCCTCTGCGGAGGCTGCGGCGCTTCCTCGAGGGGAGCAGCCGGATGAACTCATCCATCGACAAGGCTCTGAGTTCGTCGATGGTGTGGCCCCGGTAAAGGAACTCCCTAGGCATCCTTCTCAACCCTCCAAAGTGGCGGAGCTATTTAAGCGCTTTGTGGCTACTTCCTCCTCCTTCTCTTCTTCTTGCCTGAGCTCTTCGCCGCGATGAGGCCGACCTTCCTTCCCGGAGGGGCGTGCCTCGACACTGTCGTAGACTTCCCCGGATGCCTGTGGCGCCCGCCTCCATGGGGGTGGGACGCGGCCGTCATTGAGACGCCCTTGGTCTTGGGATAGACGTGGCCCTTCGCCTTCTCCAGTTGAAACCTCTCCCCCGCCTTCATGAACGGCTTCTCCTTCCTCCCCCCGCCGGCCACTATGCCTACCGTGGCCCTGCAGTCGTTGGGGAGTTCGACGAACCTCTTCGAAGGCAGCCTGAGCCTGGTCCCTGTCGCCGAATGTGAGACAACCGTCGCATAGGTGCCTGAGCTCCTGGCGAGTCTGCCGCCGTCGCCAGGCCTGAGCTCGATGTTACACACCATGGTCCCCTCGGGGATCACGCCTAAGGGGATGACGTTTCCGACTCGGATGGGCGCATCTTCGCCGAGGTCAACCCTCTGGTCGATGTGGACGCCCTCTGGTGCAGCGATGTAGTAGCCCATCCCCTCGCCGAACTCGATGTACGCTAGAGGGGCGCCCCTGCCTGCGTCATGGAGGAGGTCTCTGACTATCCCTTTGAGGCCTTCCGTCTTCGGTGGCGGGTATTTGATTTGGGCGACCCTCCCCTTTTTGGCCGCTCTGAAGGTCGGCGAGCCTTTGCCACGCCTCTGGACTCTGAGCTTCTTACCCATCTCTCATCCCTACAGTATGCCCAGCCTTATGGCCAAGTCAGAGGCGTCGTACCCCTCTTTGAGCTTGACGAAGGCCTTCTTCAGCCCCTTTGGGCCGATGAGGGTCCGGACGCTGTCCGCCTCGACGTCATAGAGCTCACGGACCGCCTGCGCGATGTCGTGCTTGTTGGCCCTCCGGTTGACGACGAAGACGAGCTTGTTCTCGTTCTCGATCATGTTCACCGACCGTTCCGTCATCAAGGGGTAGAGGACGACCTCGTGGGGCTTCAACGATCCTACCCTCCCCACACCTCGTCTAGGCTTGTGAACGCCGACCTCGTCCAGATGACGAGCCTGCCAGGATGACCCCCTGGCGCGAGGAGCTCGGCGTTCAGATCGCTGACCTCGGCAACGTCCACCCCGGGGATGTTTGCGCTCGCCTTCCCGATGCCGAGGTCCTCAGACACGACGATGAGGGGGCCTTTCCCCACCCTTCTCTTTCGGCCTCGGGTCTTGCCCCGGCCGGCTCGTATCTTCCTCCGCTCGGCCCTCTCCACATCGGGCCAGAGGCCGAGGTTTACGAAGAGGTCTCTGACCTCCCTCGTCTTCCTCAGGAGCTGGATGCTGTCGTCGACGACCAGCGGCAGCTGACCGACGAAGTCGATGACATGGCCGCGACCTGCGACGATATCCCTTACGGCGGTGGCCGCTATGCCAGATCTAATGGCGAGCCTCCGCTCCTTCTTGTTTATCTCCTTCCTTATCCGCTTCTCCGCCCTAGGCGGGAACGCTTGATGCCCGCCGACGATGCTGACGCCGAAGGCGGCTCTTCTCCCTCCCTTGATCCTCGGAACCCTGGCGATGCCTAACCCGACTCCCATGGACTCTGCGGTCGTCCTTTTGCCCGCCATCGGGTCCCTCCCCTGGGGCTGGAATCCGTGGGACTGCTGGGCAATGACCGCCCTCCTGATCACATCAGGCCTGTAAGGGGTCTGGAAGACCATGGGCATTTCGACCTCCTCCACCGGCTTGTTCTCGGTGTCGAGGATCGGTACCTTCATCTCAGTCAGCCTCCCGGCTCCTCAGGTATTCCGTGTGGATGTGGGTCAGCTGCGGCTCCTCCTCAGGGTATCGGGACCTTCTCGCAGCCTTCCTCAGTTTTATCAGCCGCTTGGTCGGGCCCATGACGCTCCCCTTGACAACGAGGTAGTCACCGTTGACGAAACCGTATCTGTTGAAGCCGCCCTTCGGGGTTACCCGCTCCCCGTCCGAGCCGAGGAGCAGGATCCTCTTGTTGTACTCCGTCCTATTGTGGAATCCCATCTGACCGGCCCTCGGGACCCCAGGCATCACCCTCGCGGGGTGCCAAGGCCCGATGGAGGCGACGCCCCTCTTGGTCTTCCTCGACTTGTGCTGCAGGATCCTGATCCCCCATCGCTTGACGGGGCCCTGGAACCCCTTCCCCTTGGTTACGCCGATGACGTCGATGGACTCGCCAGCCCTAAAGACTTCGGAGGCCTTCACGGTCTTGCCGAGGAGTCCCCTCGCGTAGTCGAGCTGCTCCTCCTTGGTGCCGCCCCCTATCTTGATCTCCATGAGCTCCGGCTTCTTCTTCGGGACGGATGAGAGCCTCGGCTGGGTCGCTGCGACGACCCTGAGCTCGGCCATCGTGTCGAGCTTGGAGGCGATCTCATCCAGTGTCCCCTCGGGTGCAGTTGGGATTAGGGGTTTAACCCTCCGCCGTATGTCCTCTGGAGGCTTCTCTGTCCAAGCCTCAGTGAGGACCTTCAGACCTTCGCTCGTCTTTACATAGGCCCTGATGGCGAAGACGAACATAGGAGGTGCGTCTATCACCGTCGCGGCGTTCCTCACCTCCTTGCCGAAATCGGGGGAGCGGTCCCGGTCTTCGATGATGAAGATGTGGGTCATTCCTGCTTTATAGCCGGCGAAGCCGAGGAGCTGGGGGCCCTCCTCGACCTCGGGCCAGAAGTCTATTCTGCCCTCTATGGTTTTCGCCCTTTTCCTAGGCGAGAAGGCTCGGGATCCCCGCTTTGGAAACCGCACCCTGGGCATCGATCTGCACCCTGTTCCTGACTAGCTGTTATGAATCCCTTAAGCTGAAATTTAAATGATTCGTATTGGGTAAAAAAAAACTTATTTTCAATTCGAAAACACCTATGAGAGGCGGTTTCTGAAGAAGGCCGAGTTTCGAGTTTGGGCTTCATCCACTTTCTTCTTTTTCTAATAATTATCCTTGATGAGCAGCGAGAAAAAGGTATGCCGAGAAGATAGGGCAATGTGGCTGATAGAAAAGGCGCTGAGAGCCCGTAGATGCTGTAGAGGTTCACGTCTAGTATGGGCTGTTGGTGAAGCCGAGGCGGCTATCCGGAGATCTTGCCCTTGAGTTGATTAGCTTTTTCTCTTTGATCCCCGCATACTCTTTGTCGCCTTAACGTCGATCCGCATCTGTCGTGAGTTAATGACGACACGATATTCCCTCTCCGCGGCCTCCAGCGACACAAGCCCGTTATGCACGTCCCTGAGAACGAGTTCAGCCCTCCGCTTTATAGGGTCGCCGTATCCGCCGCCTCCGGGGGTCCTGATTATCAGGTAGTCGCCTCTCTCCAAGGAAAGGGTACATTTCGACGGTAGTTTGACGATGCTCCCGTCACGGTGCCTCAGCAGGTATTCGCCCAGCGCGCCGGGGCAGCCTCCATACAGGCCCCACGGCTGGATCTTTGTCCTCTCGGCTAGGATGGAGAGGGTTGCCTTCGGCGCCAGCAGCGTCCATATCCTCTCTATGCCGCAGCCTCCCCTCCACTCTCCGGGGCCGCCGCTGTCGGTCCTCAGCCTGTAGGATTCGAATCTGAGGGGGAGATACGCCTCCAGGGCTTCGATGGGCGTGTTCATAGTGTTGGTCATGTTGACGTGGATGCCGTCGACGCCGTCCGAGCCGGGGCGGCCTCCGCTCCCACCGCCGATGGTCTCGTAGAAGGTCCAGGGAGTGCCGTCCTCTTCGACGCCGCCTATGCAGACGTTGTTCATCGTCCCTAGGCCCGCCGCCGGCACCCTGTCGGGGACGACTTGGGCGAAGGCGCGCATCAGCACGTCGACATTCCTCTGGCTGGTCTCCACGTTGCCCCCTGCGACGGGCGCCGGCCTGACTGGGTTCATCATACAGCCCTTGGGTATGTGTAGCGCGATGGGGCGGAAGCAGCCGTCGTTCACGGGGATGGTCGGGTCGGTGATTGAGATGAGGGTGTAGTAGATGCCGGCAATTGTGACCCCCAGCGGCGCGTTGACGGGGCCCTCCACCTGCGGCGAAGTCCCAGAGTAGTCGAAGTCGACGTTGCTGCCGTCGACCGTCACCTTCACGGCGATCTCAACCGGCCCCCCACCCGTCCCGGTGTCCTCCATCCAGTCCCTCGCCTCGTAGACGCCGTCTGGCATCGCGTCGATCTCCGCCCGCATGCGGCGCTCTGAGTAGTCCATCACCGCCTCCATGGCCTCGTGGACGGTTCCGGCACCGTACTCATCCATCAGCTCGATGAGCCGCCTGATGCCTGTGTTGTTAGCAGCGATCTGGGCCCGGAGGTCGCCCATCTGCGTCTCGGGCGTCCTCACATTGCTCTTAAAAACCTCCGAAAGCTCTGCGTCGACGACGCCTCC
>CAZWKG010000073.1:0-2272 GCA_964634705.1 uncultured Candidatus Bathyarchaeia archaeon
AGCGCCAGATAGACCTGCGCTTCATCTCCGCCGGCACGGGGCTTGCCATCCAGCTCGCGAAGCGGGGCGACGCCGACATGATACTCGTCCATGCACCGCCCCAGGAGAGGCCATTCCTGGAGGACGGGTACGGCGTCTGCAGGAAGATCATTGCCTACAACTTCTTCGCCATCATCGGGCCCAGAGACGACCCCGCTGGGATCACGGGACTTTTACCGACGGAGGCTCTCGCCAAGATCGTCGACGAGGGGAGGGAGGGCGGTGTAGTCTGGTTCTCTAGGGGGGACGACTCGGGGACCCACTCGAAGGAGAAGGCGCTCTGGGCGGCGGCAGGGTATGACTGGGGGTCCCTGAGGGACGAGGGCTGGTATAGGGAGGCGGGGGCGGGGATGGGGAAGACCCTTCAGATGGCGGAGGAGTTCCAGGCCTACACCCTCACGGACATGGGCACCCACCTGAAATACGCCGAGAAGGGCCTCGTAACCTCGGATGTCCTCGTAGGGCAGGGCGGGGAACTCATCAACGTCTACAGCGCCATTGCAGCGAATCCCACGGCCAACCCCGACGCAAACTTTGAGGACGCCGTCTCCTTCATAAAGTTCCTCATATCGGACGAGGGGCAGGCCATCTTCAGAGACTACGGCGTTGATACGTATGGCAGGAGGCTCTTCCTTCCAGCCGTGGAGCTGATCCGGGAGAGGACGGATCCGGCCACCGTCGAATGGATCGAGGGCTTCGCGTACATCGAAGGCTCGGAGTGCCCACCCGCATACAGGGCGGGCCAGGATGACCTGTACGGGTGACCCCGCGAATGGCCTTTAACCCCATAGTATCTGAGGTGCCTCTGACATGGCTTCGGAGATTTTGGAGGGGCTTCTGAGGGCTTTCCTACTCATCACGTCAGGGGACAAGACCCTCATCGAGATCATCCTCCGCTCCATAGCCGTCTCGGGCCTCGCCACCTTCCTCGCGGCATGCTGGTCAATCCCCCTAGGCGTACTCCTAGGCCTGAGGGAGTTCAGGGGAAGGCTCGTCGTCAAGGGGGTGTTCAATGCGTTCCTTGGGGTGCCCACCGTGACGCTGGGCCTTGTCCTCTGGCTGCTGCTCTCTAGGTCGGGGCCCTTCGGCTTCCTCCACCTCCTATACACGCCGTCTGCCATCGTGATCGGTCAGTCCATCCTCGTCACGCCGATAGTCGTCAGCTTCGTGGCCAACACCCTCGAGGCCGTCGACCCCGAGATAAGGAGCCTCGCCCTCACCCTCGGGGCGTCGGAGGCGAGGGCCAATCTGACGGTTCTGGGTGAGTCTCTCGGCGGGGTCCTTCTGGCGGTGACGGCGAGCTTCAACAGGGCTATAGCTGAGCTCGGGGTGGCGTTGATGCTGGGTGGCAACATTAGGGGCGCGACTCGGGTCCTGACCACGGTCATTGCACTTGAGAACGTCCGGGGTGAGTTAGCCCTCAGCGTCGCCCTCGCCGTCGTGCTGATGATGATTGTGGCCGCCGTGAGCCTTTCCATGAACCTCGTCCAGAGGAGGCTGAATAGGTGATCGAGCTCAGAGCGGTCTCCAAGCGGTACGGGGATGTAGAGGCCTTGAGGGGGGTCAGCCTCGAGGTGAGGCGCGGAGAGGTTCTCACCATCGTCGGCCCCAACGGGGCGGGGAAGACCACCCTCCTGAAGATACTGGCCTCCTTGGAGAGGCCGACGAGCGGCGAGGTCTACTTCGACGGCGTAAGGGTCGACGAGGGCAACGCCGCCCATTTCAGGAGGAGGAGTACCATGGTCTTCCAGAAAACCATCTCCCTCAGGGGCTCCGTCCAAGACAACGTAGCCTACGGCCTCAGGATGCGCGGCCTCCCCGAGGCGGAGGTGGACCAGAATGTCGGGGAGGCACTGGAGTTGGTGGGCCTCAGGGGCCTGGAGAGGCGGAGCGCCAGGAGGCTCTCGGGCGGTGAGCAGCAGAGGCTCTCCCTCGCGAGGGCGCTGGCGCTGGGCTGCGAGGTCCTCCTCCTCGACGAGCCGACGGCCAACCTCGACCCCGAGAGCCTCTCCGTGGTGAAGGATACCATATCGTGGCTGAGCAGCGAGACGGAGACGACCATCGTCATGGCGACTCACAACCTCCTCCAGGCCGGGGAGCTCTCTGAGCGGCTCATCCTGCTGGACCGAGGCGAGATCGTGGAGGCCGGCAGGCCCAGCGCGCTGCTCCTCCGCCCCTCGAGGGTGATGGCGCGGTTCGCCCGGTCGGAGAACGTCTTCACAGGCGTCTCCCG
>CAZWKG010000073.1:2372-4732 GCA_964634705.1 uncultured Candidatus Bathyarchaeia archaeon
TTTTCTATCGACGATAGAAGGGTGAAATACGAGATGGTCGAGAGGATGCGGAGCCTAAGACCGGACATATTCCTTCTCGCTGGGGGGACGGATGGTGGGGCCGTCAAGCAGGTTATCGAAATGGCGGAATTGATCGGGTCCGCTGACGTGAAGCCTCGTTTCGGCGCTGAGTATAAACTGCCTATAATCTATGCAGGTAACGTTGAAATCAGAAAGAAGGTTGCGGAAGTCCTCACCGAGGATCAGTACGCCCTAAAGATGGTTGAGAACGTACGGCCAGCAATAGATAAGGAGAACCTTGGACCCGCCAAGGAGGGCATCTACGACGCCTTCATGGAGCACGTAATAGTCCACTCACCCGGCTATCAAAAACTGAAGGAGCGGATCGATGAACCCATAATCCCCACTCAGGCCGCGATCGGAGAGATCCTCTACGCCTATGCCCTTGAACAAGGCGCGAACCTGATAGGAGTAGACGTAGGAGGGGCGACCACAGATGTCTATTCTGTATTCGATGGAGTCTTCAACAGGTCATTGAACGCGGATTTCGGCATAAGCTACGGTGTATGCAACATCATGAAGGAGGCAGGTGTGGAGAACATAATCCGTTGGATCCCTGTCGAGATGGGGGAGAACGAAGTGCGCAACATCATTGGAAACATGATGGTCCATCTGGCCGATCCCCATTCCCCTGAGGAATTGCTGGTCCAGCACGCTGTGGCAAGGGAAGCCATAAGATTGGGGATGGAGCACCACAAGACCATCGCGACCAGGCTCAAGGGGATCTCGTTTCGGAGGACCATCTCCGACATATTCGATCAGGATGTGGAGGATACCTACATCAAGAATATGATGAAGATCGACATAATAGTCGGGGAGGGGCGGGTTTTATCCTCCGCACCCAGGATGGAACAAGCAGCGCTGATTCTGCTGGACGCCCTCCAACCCGAAGGGATAACTGAGGTTATATGGGATAAGCCCGGCATAATGCCCCATCTGGGAATGTTGTCAAAGGTGAACCGCGAAGCAGCTCTCGACATCTTGACGAGAGAGTGCCTCTCCAAGTTGGGGACTTGTATTGCCCCCAGGGGAATCGCCAAGGAGGGTGTAGAGGTGATGAGGGTCCTTATGAGGAGAGCCGATGGGACCGAGGTCGAAGATAGGACGACATTCGGCGAGTTGAAGACCCTCCCCCTCGAAGTGGGTGAGATTGCTGAGGTCGAATTACTCCCAGCTAGAAGATTCGATGTAGGAAATGGCAGGGGCAGAAGCCTAAAGACGCGCGTCACCGGCGGTGCGATGGGCCTGATAATAGACGCTCGGGGAAGGCCGATGGGCCTTCCTAAGACAAAGCTGAGGCTTGGCGAATGGGCAAAGGCACTGGAAGCCTATCCAAGAATACCCGTGGCCCGAGGCTCAGGAGGCGATTAGAAGATGCCTCATACACGTGGGTTACAGATTAAACCTGAAACTATTATAAGGAAGAGCAGAAGGCTGCCCACCCCTGGCAAAGTCTTGGTCAAACCAGGAGAGGAGGTCATATCCGATGCCATCGTGGCGCGTGGCTATGTCCCCAACCCAGAGATCCGCGTTGTAAGAGTTTACGATGAGCTGGGGGTTGATCCAGAGTGGGTGAAAAGATACATGCTCAAGGAGGTAGGCGAAGAGGTGGAAAAAGAGGAGGTCATCGCTTTCCGTAGATCCTTCTTCGGGCTATCAACGAAGGTTTGTAAATCACCAATCGAAGGCACCATCGAGTTAATCTCCGACGCAAACGGGCAGGCCATCATCAGGGGAAAGCCCATCCTAATCGAGGTGAGGGCCTATATCCCTGGTAGGGTGGTCGAAATAATTCCTGAGGAGGGCGCGGTCATCGAGTCCTCGGCGGCTCTCATCCAAGGAACTTTCGGCGTCGGCGGCGAAACCCATGGTGAGCTTGTCATCGCTGTGAACTCTCCCAATGAGGTATTATCACCGGACAGGATTCACAATGGGCATATGGGAAAGATCTTGGTGGGCGGGTCATCGGTGACCCTTGGAACGCTACGTGAGGCAGTGGAAACCGGCGTAAAGGGCATAATATGTGGGGGAGTCGATCAAAAGGAACTGACTAATTTTTTGGGCTATGAAATCGGCGTGGGCATCACCGGCGACGAGGAGGTAGGCCTCACATTGATCCTTACAGAAGGGTTTGGGCAGATACCTATGATCGACAAGACGTTTCAGTTACTGAGGTCGTTCGAGGGGAAACAAGCCTGCATCGATGGATCAACCCAGATTCGCTACAAGGTCATCCGCCCCGAAATCATTCTTCCTTTGGAAAAACCTGAAGTCTAAAGGCCCAAGATAGTTAGAACCTC
>CAZWKG010000074.1:0-4703 GCA_964634705.1 uncultured Candidatus Bathyarchaeia archaeon
TGATCGCCCGCTGCGTCATCTCGTAGGGGGCGGTGAAGATGAACCTGAAGAGGCCTGTGAGGAGGCGGAGCTCCCCCTCCCTGTGGAGGAGGCTGGGTGGCACGTAGTTTAGGTCTAGGACCCCCTCGTCGACGAAGACGCTTCTGGGCCGGCTCAACGGCGCACTCTCCGACCGTGTTGAGGTTGCATCGCCCCGGATTTATGCTTTGCGTCCGTTCAAGCCTATCTTCTGTAGAGGGGTAAGTGAAAGTGACTCTGAGAAAACCTATATCTCCAACGTAGGAACTATAGATGAGGTTTAGGCGTTGCCCAGGGTCCATCGTTTTCCGACGGGGAAGATTCCGCCCGACGCCCTCCGGCGTATCGTCTTCAGCAGGCTCGGCGTCCCCTGTGATCGACTGCTACAAGGGCCTGGGGTAGGGGAGGACGCCGCCGTTCTTGACTTGGGCGACAGGGTGCTCGTTGTGGCGTCTGACCCTATCACTGGTGCTGTCGGCGATGTCGGATGGTTGGTTGTGCACATAAACGCCAACGACGTTGCCTCCTGCGGGGTCAGGCCCATTTGGTTCCTCTGTGTGGCGCTGCTGCCGGAAGGGTCTGGAGACACAGTGCTAGAAGAGATCATGGAGCAGATGCATGCGGCCTGCTGCGAGGTGGGGATCAGCCTTATCGGTGGTCACACGGAGCCGACCCCTGGCCTGGACAGGCCGATCTTAGTTGGATTCATGATGGGCGAGGCGACAAAGGATAGTTATGTGACCACCGGCGGCGCCCAGCCCGGCGACATACTTATCATGACGAAGGGGGCGGGAATCGAGGGGACAGCGATCCTTGCGAAGGACCTGGCCGGCGTCCTCCGGGATCAGGTGGGGGAGGAAACCCTTCGCCGGGCAGAGGGCATGCTGAGGCAGATAAGCGTGGTGCCCGAGGCAATGAAGGCTGTGGAGGTTGGCGGCATCCACTCCCTCCACGACCCGACGGAAGGGGGAGTCCTGAACGGCGTCTGGGAGATGGCCGAGGCCGCGGGCGTCGGCGTCACCATAAGGGAGGAGGCCATCCCCGTTGCACCCGAGACGAAGCTCATCTGCGAGGCCTTGGGGATCGACGTCCTTAAGCTGCTTGGGTCAGGAGCGCTGCTTATCGCAGCCGAGCCGGGGAAGGCCGGCGAGATCGTATCCACCTTGAGGGGGATCGGCGTCGAGGCCTCCGTCATCGGCGAGGTTAAGCTGAAGAATGAGGGACGTTTCCTCGTCAGGGGGGACGGGAGCAAAGTCGACATCGAGGCGGTTGACCAAGACCACCTGTACAAAGTGCTAGACGAATACGGCTTAAGCGAGCCGACTACAAGCTGATGACCCCAGGCAGCTAGAAGGGTTTAATCAAATATCCGACTATTGCCTCAGAATATCTCGCCTTTCCTAGATTAGGAGGTCACAGGATATAGAGGGTGCGATCGGTCCTGGTCAAAAACTTGAACCCTTCCGCCGTCACGAAGACGGTGTCCTCCAGCTGAACCCCGCTGAAGCCCAGCTCAAGGTAGGGGACATCTATGTTAATGACCATCCCCTCCATAAGCTCGCGGTCGACTCCCTTTCCGATCCAGGGTCGCTCGTTACACTCAACACCAAGCCCGTGGCCCAAGTAGGCATTGAAACACTTCAGACCCGCCGCTTCCAGCTCCCTCACTGCGGCAGCGTAGACCTCAGAGAGCTGCACACCAGGCCTCACCGCGTCGAGGGCCGCATCCTGGGCGGCCAATATGGCTTCCCATCGCTTCTTCACCTTGGCCGACGGCCGCCCGATGACGGCGGTTCTGGAGATGTTGGAGTGGTAGTGCCGCCAGGTGCAGCCAAGGGTCATCCGTATCACATCGCCGCGGCGGGCCTCGAAGTCGGAGGGGATGGGGTTGGGGAAGGCGCTCCGCTCCCCGAACCCGATGAGGTTGAGGGTCACCCGCCCCCCGTCGTAGGCCACGGAGTACCCGAACATCCCTGCCATGTCGAGCTCCATGATCTCCGTCCGAGCGATCTCCAACGCGTCCTCCATCGACTTCTCCGTGATCTCCGTCGCCCTCTGGATGCGGGCCACCTCCTCCTCCGTCTTGATGAGCCTGATCTCCCGCAGCAAGTCCGACCCCTCAACGAGCTTCGCGTCTGACAGCCTCCGCTGGAGCTCCCCAAAAAGACTGGGCGAGATGGCCGAAGTGTCGAGGGCGAGGACACCTCCGGTCATACTCCTCTCCTTCAGAACCTTGAGGAGGGCGGAGGCTGCATCGGACTCGGCCTCAGCAGCCTGGTATAGGTAGATGAGCCTCTGAGTTTGCTCTGAGACCTCATCTGTCTTCGCAACATCGACGTTTAGGTCGCCGTAGAAGTATACGTCGCTGATCCAAGTCCCGCTTTCGACAATGAGGTCCGCCTCGTTGAAGGGTGCGACGACGGCAGGGTCGCCGTCCACGGGCAGCAGCGCGTACACCTGTGTTCCATGTCGGAGCTGTTGACCCAAGCTCCAATAGTCTGAGACGTAGTAGACGTTCTCGGGGGACGAGGCGATGACGGCGTCGACCCCCCGGCTCCGCATGGTCTGATATGCCCGCTCTCTGTTAAACGGCATGACTGAACGGATAGAATCTATACTTTCTGTTTTTAAGACAATTGGATAAGGTGAGGGGAGGGAGACGGGCAAATATCCCCGCAGACAGATGGATCCATGAGGAACGTCTTGACAAAGACGTTGGGTATAAGCCTCAAGGCAGAACAATTAGAGAAAAACCTGGGTTTTTATTAAAGGAAAAAGCATGTAAACAACATTCCATTTGAGATATGTTTGGGAAAACCTTTAAGGCCGTTATCGGAGGAACAAAATTGTTATTTGGGAAAGATAAAGATAGTTGAGCGGATTCGGTATTGAGGTATAGATAGTCGTCGGGAATGGTTATATCTATGATGTCATTCATAGTTAGGTCCGCCCTCAAGCGGCTAGGTGCGCGGTGACCTTGATCGACGCCAACAGCATACTGATACTGGTGTCGTCCACCCTATTCCTAGGGTACATAAGCGGCTTATTCTATAGTAGGACGAAGATCCCTGACATCATCTGGCTGATAGCCTTCGGCATCCTGCTTGGTCCGGTGCTCCACTTCTTCGACCCGGAGCTCTTCACAGCGTTGTCGCCTTTGATGAGCATCATCGCGCTCTGCATCATCCTGTTCGACGCGGGCATCAACGTAGACATCAGGGCCATCATGGAGACCATGCACAAGTCTGTGATCCTCACCGTTACAACCTTCATCATCACAGTGGTCGCCGTCGGCTATGTGCTCCCCTTCCTCATGCCGGGGGACTTCAACATCTGGCAGGCGATGCTCTTCGGGAGCATGGTCGGCGGCACGAGCACCGTTACAGTTCTCGGCATCATCGGAGGCTTAGAGAAGCTGATCAGCGACTTGGGGGACGTTAAGGTGGTATTAATGATGGAGTCGGTGATCTCAGATCCCCTCTGCATCGTGACCGCCATGACCTTCATCAGGATGATCATGCTGGGAGGCGTGTCGTTCCAAGAGGGGGTGAAAGACATCCTATTCACCTTCGCCGTATCTTCCCTCATCGGCTTCGCGGTGGGGTTGGTTTGGGCTCAAGTACTCAACCTACTGCAGAAAAGGCCCTTCAACTACATCATGACCATCGCGACCTTGTTCCCCACATACATCATAGCCGAGTCGATGGCAGGGCATGGAGCCGGTCCAGTGTCGGCGTTGACCTTCGGCTTGTCCCTCACCAATTACCAATATCTGACGAGGAAACTTGGCCGGGAGAGCAGGGTTAGGGTGGAGAAGCGCCGGCTGAGGGAGTTCCACGAGGAGATCACGTTCCTCATCAAATCTTTCTTCTTCGTCTTTATCGGACTCATCGTCGTTCTTTCGAAGAGATTTATGTTCTATGGGCTTCTTCTGGTGGGTATGCTAGCCTTGATCCGCTACGTGGCTGTGACGATTGTTTCCGCCTTGCTGAAGTTCTCGAAGGTGGAGTCCGTGTTGACGAAGCTCATCTTCTCCAGAGGTCTCCCCGCCCTCGTCATGTCCCAGCTCCCATTCATCTACGATCCCACTGGAGAGGTCTTCTTAAACCCTGGGATCTACACGAACCTCTGCTTCCCCATCGTCATTGGGACGGTCATCTTCGGAGCTCTAGTGGGCCCCATCATAGCGAAGGCGCTGCTGAGAGGAGAATAACGCGTCCTCTCAAAGGCTCCGTTCTGTTAGAACATGAGCCCCCACTGCCACGCAGACTCGACGACTCGCCTTCTTCTGGGGCCCATTTTTTGCATCTCGATCTAGAAGCCGTGGTCTTCGAAGAGGTCACACATGTACTCGGCGGCGGGCGTCTCCTTCGTGGCGAAGCTAGGTATCCTGATCAACTCGAAGGCGAGGTCTACGGTCTACTCCTTGATGTGCTGTAATAATGTCCGCCTTTGAGGGTGGCCGCTCAAAAGATAGGTCCGCTCCCTAGATTTCAAATTTAAGAGTAAGGACGCGTCCAATTCATGTGAAGAGACATGAGCGTCAACGCCGAGGTCGCACAAGTCCTCTACGAGATCGGTGAGCTTTTCACCATCAAAGGGGACCGCTACCGCAGCAGGGCCTTCCTCATGGCGGCTCAGAGGGTGTCGTCGCTCACGGAGGACATCCGCCGGATCCATGAGAG
>CAZWKG010000075.1:0-2853 GCA_964634705.1 uncultured Candidatus Bathyarchaeia archaeon
TTGAACTGGTACGGTTTCCTAGTGTCAGAGTTTTATGGAACTATGCTTGTAGTTTCCTTCTTCATCATGATGGGTTCCTTTGGCTACTATCAATACAGGTACAACAAGAAAAAGAAAGCTAGAGAGAGTCAAATCGACTGAGAGAATCACGCGCGAACTGCAAAAATGTGAAATTTAAACGTGACATATAATCTAACCCCCGGCGCCAGCTTATTTTATCTAATTAGGATATTTTTGAGATTGCTTTGTTGAGAGGCTGTTTAATTTATCCTCTACTTACACGCTGAGGGACCTTACAAGAACTGCGCGCGCATGGCCCAGTGCGCCTGTAGATTTTCAATTAGTCATATGATAGACTTTGAAAATATCGTTTTCAGAGGTCTCTTTGAGGCTGTTCATCAATGCTTTCACCGATTCTTCTCCTTCCGCAGCAAGTGTTTCATGAACCTCCTTTAGGACCTCCTGTCTGAGAACGATGCTCACTTTTTCATTCTCCTTGGTGAAGTGTGCGGAAATACCCTCTCCCTCCTCAACTTCGAGGTTGTGCTTACCCGTGGTGCATCCTGTGGAGATCTGGATCCCGTCGAGGACGCAGGAGTCGGGCGGCCTCCATCGAAGCCTGACCCTGCATTGGAGGTCGAACCAGCCGTGAGCGTCAAGCCGCCTAAGGGCTATCAGACCCATCCTGAGGCCGATTACCATGAAGGGGCCGCCGTGTCCATGGAACTCCATCGCCTTATCCTGTAGCGCCTCCGACCACTCCCTCGTCTTCGGAGTCTCGACCCTCATCATGCGAATCCCCTACCTTGGGATGACCTGTCTCGCTTCTAGTCCTCTAGTGATGATCACGCCTAGTACCCCGCCGATGATGCCGCCTAAGCCATGGACGGTGGCAAAGAAGGCTACTCCTCCAAACATATTAGATAGGAACATAGGGTTCATGAAGAAGGTGCCGATGATGAGGCCGGCCACGGTTGTAGATAGCAACGAGACTGAGACGAGGATAACTGAACTAACCAGCCCTCGGTCGAGGCTGTTTCTGTAACCGACAATCACAGCCGCCACGTCGAAAACCACGCTGGCTGTGGTGAACCCTAGGAAATGGAATGCTCCTGGTCTAAGGATGAAGTTCAAGACCGTGGCCACCAGACCCATTAGGGTTGGCGCGCCAGGCTTCCTCGTCCACCATAGGGTGAGAACAAGGAGGGATGTCCCTATCATGTCGCATAGGATGGGTAGGTGGGTGAGCTGCCAGAAGATGGGCGCCACCAGCCAGTTTAACACCGCCCAGAGGGAGGACGACAGGGCGATAGCCGCTATGTTCCGGGTGCTGAAGTAGGCCAATAGATCACCTCCCTAGCATTACGGATTTTTCTTCAACGTTATCCCCGACCAGTCGAGCTGACTGTAATCTGCTCCGGCGCAGGGTATGCAGAGGACTACATCGTCCCGTTCGATCGCCTTCGTCTCCATCACCTTCTCGCCGCACTTGGCGCAGATGCGGCTTCCCAGTATCCTGGAGTATCTTGCTGGCACCTCCATCTTCACTCTCTCTACTTTGAAGATCTTCTCAGCTGGGATTGAGAGTATATCGTAGCAATGTTTCCTGTTGAGCTCGATCATGCGTTCCTCCTCTTCCAGTCTTGCACTCCTATTGGTCACGACCTTCCTGTACAGCTCCTCGGCTTCCAGATTCCTGTTTTTAAGGATCTCTCCAGCTTCCGGTTTAGCCGCTAATCTGACGCCTTCCCCGTCTCTCTTGAGGAGGGTGAAGGCGGTTTTGCCGTAGTCACGGTAGATCAGGGCGTTGTTCCCGAAGGTGCATCCGGTGACCACCTGGACTCCGTCGCTGAAACAGTTATTCGTCTCCACAATAGCCAGGACCTGCTCCATACCCGTACTTTTCCTGATGCCCAGTTCCTTCATGGCCCAGTGGGCCGCTATCACTCCCAAGGCGCTTCCCACGCAGTGATGGCCATGGATCTCTCCTGTCCTCGTTAGAAGCCCTGCAAGGTCGTCGGACTCGACCATCCTCTCTATCTCGGCTCTTACTTCAGCCAATCATTAACCTCCTGGAATATTACGATTTTCTATTTCAGTAATACTAATCTCTAATAAATGTTTCCAGCAATATTTGGGCAGGTGTTAGCCGTGTCAAGCGGTGTTGCCCGATTCAGCGTCTCCGTAGACCCAGATCTACTAGACGAGTTCGACGAGACGGTGAACCGCATGGGATACACTAGGTCGAGCGCGATCCAGATGGCTATGAGAGGTTTTCTCACCGATCACAAGTGGACGGTTGAGAAGGAAGCGACCGTCGCAGGGGCCATAACAATGATATACGAACACGAGGTAGGGGGACTAACTGACACCCTGACACATATCCAGCACCATCATATAAATGCGATAAGCTCAACAACCCACGTTCACCTCGACAAGCACAACTGCCTTGAAATAATAGCTGTAAAAGGAGCCGTAAAAGAGATTCAGAGTCTTGCTAAAAAATTGATGACTACAAGGGGGATTAAACAAATCAAAATCGCAACACTCATGATTTAGTGGCCAATTTAAATCTGTTAAATCTCTCGGGCAAAAATGTAAAATTTAAACGTGATATGTCATCTAACCCCCGGCGCCATCACCGTCGTATCGGCTTCGATGATTTGGACAAGAATCTATTGAGCTTCTTCGGTAGAGGTTTGAGCCCCTTTTTCAACTTCTTTTTTCGAGTTCGATTCTATCGGCTATCACCTGGATCGGATGGTTTAGAGGAAAAGCTGGGAGTCGTACCTCTAACATCACCTAAGGGCCAAATTCATCAGATTAGGGATACTTCCTTACTACGTAGAGCCC
>CAZWKG010000075.1:2953-4653 GCA_964634705.1 uncultured Candidatus Bathyarchaeia archaeon
AGCCACCAGCGAGACGACCTCAGGGCTTGTTCTGTGTATGTGCCTTATGATAGCGCTGGCTGTGACAAAGCTCCCGAGGAGGATCTCCTCCGCCCCCGTTGCATTGACGATGCCCTGGGTCCCCGACCCCGTCGTCTGGATGACAGTCCTCTCCGCGAAGTCGACATCCCTGACCTCCCACGGGGAGTTCCCATAGTCGAACCCCCCGACCCTCCTTCCGTTCCTCTCCCCCATAAGCACCCAGTCGGGGTTGAGCCGCTTCAGCTCGAAGGCCTCCTCTAGGCTGCCCACGGGGATGATGCGCTCGGCGCCGTTCGCCATCACGTAAGCCGCAGTGGTGAACGCTCGAAAAACGTCTATGATGACGGCTAGGCCGCGGGCTCTCCTCGCGCCGGAGACAAGACTAAGCCTCTCAATCCTCATAAGAGACACGGACCGTCAAGCCATATGATGCGGTTGACCTCGACGATCACGATAGCATCCCTCACCGGAACTGCGCCCGTCCCGTCGATAAGGGTTGCCCCCATGATAGCCCTAAGATGCTTATCGCCCTTTAAATATCTGTATAAAATGAGACCTGCGCCATCTCCACTTCTCTCTTTGTGATGGTCAGAAGCCATGGCGTCGATGACTACGTGAAGTGAGGTCAGACGGGGTCCTTGACTTTGGATATCTCCTCGCTGAAGTCCATGTTGTCGCCCCGCCCCATGTTCGAGAGGACCTCCTGTATCAAGCGCCTCGCTTCGTCCACACCCATCGGACTGTCCTTGAAGCCGCGGAGCATATGCCAGACCCACTCAAGGGCCTCGAAGGCTCCGATCCGGTAGTTCGACACCCTCCTCCCCGACCCGGCCTTAGCTGAGACGGTTAAAACGGTTGCGCATCTCGCCGCGGGTGGGAGGCAGGTGAAAGTGGATATAAGCAACTCCTAAATGCAGGTTCCATAAAAGGGGATATGGATGCGTGGGCGAGGGTGTTGGATATCAAGCTGATCAGGGAGAACCCGGAGGCTGTCAGGCGTAACCTTGAGCGGAGACAAGACCCTGAGAAGCTGGCGCTCCTCGACAAGCTGATCGCCGCCGACAAGGAATGGCGGCTGCTCACGACCCGGGTCAATCGGCTCCGCAGGCGGCGGAACGAGATCAGCGCAGAGATAGGGCGCCTCATCAAGGAGGGAGGGGACGCCTTGGCCCTGAGGCGTGAGGCGGAGGAAGTCACGGGTCTGATCGGGGAGGCTGAGGCTGAGAGGGGCCGTTACGGGGAGCATGTGCGGTATGCGCTTATGCGCCTCCCGAACCTCCTCCACGACTCCGTGCCCTACGGCGTCGACGAATCGGAGAACGTCGAGATCCGGCGCTGGGGGGAGCCTCCCAAGTTCGACCTAGAGCCTCGCAGCCACGCCGAGGTTGCGGGGGCCCTGGGAGTCATCGACTTCGAGAGGGGGGCGAAGGTCTCCGGCTCGGGCTTCTACTATCTGAGGAACGAGCTGGTGCTGCTCGACTACGCCCTCATCCGCTTCGCCGTTGACCACCTGCTGGCCAAGGGGTACACCCTCATCGAGCCGCCGTACATGATACGTCGGAGGCCCTACGAGGGGGTGACAGACCTGGCCGACTTTGAGGAGGTGATGTACAAGGTTGAAGGCGAGGACCTCTACCTCATCGCGACGAGCGAGCACTCCATGGCGGCGATGTTCATGG
>CAZWKG010000076.1:0-4587 GCA_964634705.1 uncultured Candidatus Bathyarchaeia archaeon
CGCTGCCTGTGGTTGCGTAGGTCCAGAGGAACGGTAAGAAGTCGGAGATGAAGTCTACGATGGCCGCGAAGAGGATGAACCGCCAGAACCGGGTGAGGATCCGCTCGTTGGGGTCCCGTGGCGGATACCTCATCAGGTCAGGGTCCTTCGGGTCGATGCTCAGCGCGACGGCGGGGAGCCCGTCGGTGACCAAGTTGACCCAGAGAACGTGAATTGGTAAAAACGGTGTGGGCAATCCGAGCAACGAGACGATGGTGATCTCAATGAACTCGTCGAAGTTGGCAGCCAGCATCAGCCGGATGTACTTGGTGATGTTATCATAGATGTGGCGGCCGCCCTCGACAGCGCGGACAATGGTGGCGAAGTTGTCGTCCTCCAGCACCATGTCCGAAGCCTCCTTGGTGACGTCGGTACCCTTGATACCCATGGCAACGCCGATGTCCGACGCCTTCAGCGCCGGCGCATCGTTGACGCCGTCTCCCGTCATGGCGACGATGTGTCCCCGGCGCTTCAGCGACTCCGCTATGCGCATCTTGTGCTCGGGCGAGACCCGGGCGAAGACCCTCACCTCCTCGATGACCTCGTCGAGATCTTCGTCTGTCATCCCACTGAGGTCGTCGCCCGTCAGCACCGACCCCGATTTCTCCTCCCCCAGCATCCCTATCTCCCTTGCTATCGCGACGGCTGTGAGCCTGTGGTCGCCCGTCACCATTACCGACCTTATGCCGGCCTGCCTGCAGAGCTCGATGGCGGGGGGCACCTCCTCCCTAGGCGGATCGATCATGCCGACGAGGCCGACAAAGATTAGGCCGATCTCGATCTCCTCAACTTTGAATTCCTCAAGGGTTGAGGGCAGCTCCTTGTAGGCCATCGCCAGCACCCTCAGCGCTTGGCTGGCCATCTCCCTCGTGGTGGAGAGCACCCGCTGCCGGTCGTCGTCGGTCAGAGGCCTGACGGCCCCATCCTCGTAGATGCTCACGCTCCGCTCGAGGATGATCTCGGGGGCCCCCTTGACATAGGCAACCTTTCCGCCTTCAGGCGTCGTGTGGATGGTGGTCATGCGCTTGCGGGCCGATTCGAAGGGTATCTCGCCTATCCGGGGGTAGCTGTCCTTCAGGTCGCCGTGGAGGCCGGCCTTGGCGGCGGCGACGAAGAGGGCTCCTTCCGTAGGGTCGCCGAAGATGCCCCAGCTGCCACCGTCCTCATATAGGTGGGCGTCGTTGCAGAGGGCGCCTATCTGGAGGAGCAGCTCAAGATCGCCGTCTGACTTCGGGTTGAGTCGATCCCCGTCGGAGAGGAACTCCCCATCGGGGGCGTAGCCGACGCCGGTCACGCTGATGAGCCTGCCGCTGGAGGCGATGCGGCTGACGGTCATCTCATTTCGGGTGAGGGTCCCAGTCTTGTCGGAGCAGATGACTGTGGTGCTCCCCAGGGTCTCCACCGAAGCCAGCTTGCGGACGATGGATTTCTGGCGCGCCATCCTTGAGACGCCGAGGGCGAGGGTGATGGTGAGGACGGCCGGCAGCCCCTCAGGGATGGCGGAGACCGCGAGACTGACAACTAACATGAACAACGTTTCAATGTCCTGCTGGTGCACGAGGAAACCAATGACGAAGACCAATATGCAGAGGATCACCGAGATTAAACCAAGCTGGCGGCCCATCCGCTCTATCTTCTGCTTCAGCGGAGGCTCCTCCGTCTCTACGGCTTGGACCATCCCAGCGATCTTCCCGAACTCGGTGCTCATCCCCGTCGTCGTGACCACTGCTACAGCCCGACCTCCCGTGACGATGGTCCCCATGAAGACCATGTTGCTCTGGTCGGAGACGCCGACCTCATGCGGCAGGACCCCTATCCGCTTAGATACAGGTGTGGACTCCCCGGTGAGGGCAGCCTCGTCCAACCGCAGGTTCGCGGCCTCCAGCAGCCTGGCGTCTGCTGCGACGCGGCTCCCCGCCTCGAGCAGGATTACGTCCCCAGGCACGAGGCTCTTCGATTCGATAGATCGCTCTCGGCCGCCTCTGAGGGCGATGACGTGGGGGGCGACCATCCGTTTGAGGGCCTCGACGGCCTTCTCCGCTCGGTACTCCTGCACGAAGCCCAGCACAGCGTTCATCACCACAATGGCGAAGATGACATAGGCGTCGGTGTACGGCTCGCCCTTGCGCATGGAGATGTATGCGGAGACGATGGCGGAGATGACGAGGATGATTACGAGGATGCTCTTGAACTGACCGATGAAAATCTCTAGGAGAGTGACCCTCTTCTCCTCCCGCAGCTCGTTGGGGCCGTACTGCTCCAGCCGCCGCTGGGCCTCCTCATCGCTGAGCCCCTCAAGGCTCGTCCCCAGAGACTCCAGCACCGACTCGATGTCGGCCGCGTGCCAAGCCTTCTCCTCCAATCAGTGCACCGATCCTCTTAGACTCCATCGTTGGCTCTTGGATCCCTCAAAAAAGCGTGTTATCATTTTAAAACTTATTTGCCGATGACGACTCATCTTCACGGTGGTTAGTCCGGACAGGGCTAGAAAACCCCCTCCATATCGAGGTAGGCCTGCTGCCGGAGGTAGATGACGGATACACCCTCTGCGCGTAGCCGCCGCCTGAGTTCTGAGTCGTTCGTCGCGACGGGGCATCTCCACCGTCTCGCCAGGCGGATGAGGACATCGTCCACTGTCTCCCCTGGCTCGACATGCTCTTCAGCGGTCTCACACCTTTTGGCGAGGTCAAGCGCGAAGTCTATCTCCCTCCTCAACGAGGGCTTCGCGTCTCTCCTCAGAAGCCTCAGCTCCTTGACTACCGGCGAAGGTACGACGCATCGGACCAAGACTCCAAGAAGCCGCTGCAGCTCCTCGAAGATGTCCACGCCGAACCGTAGGGGGATGAATAGAAAGTTGGAGTCTAGGAGGACAGTGGAGCCCCGTCTCTCCGGCGTCTCTTCGGCCAACTCAGCCCCTCAGGGTCCCGACGCCGATGAGCCGCCACCTACCGCCTATCCTCCGGCTGATGGCCACCCTGTCGCCCTCGTCGCCGCAGACGGGGATGGTTAGCTTGGCCTCTACGTGGTCCTTGGATACGGCGGTGACGGCTATCATCGTCTTGGCAGTCCCGATGTTCAGCAGGAGTCTCTCCCCCTTGGCGATGCTGTCGACCTTCTGCATATCTCGGCTCCCCACCACGGTGTCGAACAGCTTGATGTCCAGGCTCAGCTCGTCTAGGACGGGCGGCAGGGTCTCCACCTTCCCTACGAGGCTTCCGACCAAGCCATCGGACTTGGTCAGGGATGGGTCGAGCATCGTCCCAACGCCCACCAGCCCGCCTGGCAGGGCTTCCTCGACCGGGGCGCCGCCGACGTGGAGGCTCATGATCTCTGTGTAGAGCTCGTGCATCTTCAGCCTGTTCTTCTCCCTGATGGGGAGGCCCGGCCGGATCTCGATCTCGTCACCGACCCTGAACCGCCCCTGGATGATGGAGCCGCCGACCACCCCGCCCACCAGCTTCTCAATGGGGGTGCCGGGCTTGTTCACGTCGAAGCTCCTGATGATGTGCATCCTGGGTGGCTTGCTGGGGTCGTGCTCCGGTGTCGGCAGGTGCTCCTGCATCGCCCGAATGAGGAGGTCCGTGTTCACCCCGTGCTGGGCGGAGACCGGGATGATGGGGGCTTCCTCGGCCAGCGACCCTCTCACGAAACGCCTGATCTCGTTGTAGTTCCTGATGGCGTCCTCCCGGGTCACAATGTCGATCTTGTTCTGGACTATGACGATGTTCCTGATACCGACGATGTCGACGGCCGCCAGGTGCTCCCTCGTCTGGGGCTGGGGACAAGTCTCGTCGGCGGCGATGACGAGGATAGCGCCGTCCATGACGGCTGCGCCGCTCAGCATCGTCGCCATCAGGATCTCGTGGCCCGGGGCGTCGACGAAGCTGACGGCCCGCTGGAACTCTGCCTCCGAGCCGCAGACCGGACACTTCGGCGACATACAGTAGCACTGTGGCTCATCGCAGTCTGGGCACTTGTAGATGGCGCCGTCGGCGTAGCCGAGCTTGATGGTGATCCCCCGCTTCAGCTCCTCGCTGTGGCGTGCCGCCCAGACGCCCGTCAACGCCTGGACTAGGGTTGTCTTTCCGTGGTCGACATGGCCGATGGTGCCGACGTTAATCTCCGGCTGCGCTGGAAGCCTCAAATCTCGATCCTCCCCGATAGAGTTGAGGCGATGTAATATATTCGTTTGCTTTAGCCTTTACTCGACATAAGAAAGCTGTAGAGAGCATCTGAAGGTAGTTAACGCGCGAATATCTAAGGTTAGTAATCTCTCGGAACAACTCATATGTTCATCTCCAAGGGGGCTAAAGAGTTATATAAGCAGGCGCTTTGATACCCATTCTCGTGTGATGCTTATGGCTTCAGACCCTGAGAAGGTCTCTATCAAAATACCACGCAGCCTCTACCAGAAGATCGAGATGAAGATCGCGGGCACGAGCTTCTCCTCCGTCGAGGAGTACGTCATCACGAAGCTGGAGAACGAGTTCCCCGCGGAGCCGGTCTATAGCAAAGAAGAGGAGGAACTGATTAGGGAGAGGCTGCGCC
>CAZWKG010000077.1:0-4583 GCA_964634705.1 uncultured Candidatus Bathyarchaeia archaeon
GAGAAATTATCGTCTCAGGATCTTCTCTCAGGTGGTCTTCCAACAGGTCAAGATCAGGTAAGAGATGCTGCGTTTTAGCAACCAAATTTTCCGAGTGATATGTGATCAACATCCTCTCGAATAAGTACACACGCAAAATGTTGTTCTTTTTATATAGCTATTCCGATTATCAAACTGTGCGCGTACCCTAATGAATTGATCGCACGAGAGGAAGCGAGCTCCCTCTAAGATATGTATATTCACCATTAAAAGTAAAACAAAAGGGTAATATTCCGCTGCACCCCCTAGGATCTGGAGCGACTCAGGATGATCTCGGAGAGGGAGGCCGCCAAATACCCCTTTCTTAAAGAGGCGGCCGGGCTGGTGGAGACGCTGAGCCTGAAGGTCGACGACCTCGCCGACCCCAGCTACAGCAGGGTCCTAGATCGGGGCAAGGAGAGGGTCTCCGAGGCCATCCTCAAGGGCTTGGTAAGCGAGGGCCTAGGCGATGCACTGACGGAGCTGCTCTCCTTCCCCGTTGCCATCATGTTCGTCACAATCGTGGGCGACCGCTTCCTAGACCGCAGGTACGCGCTGGCAGAGGCGGTCCGAGTCTACGAGCTCCTGAAAGGTGAGAATGAGGCGCGCATCGCTAGGATGGCTCGAGAAGAGTTCAGCTGGAACCTGCGCCTTGTCCATCGGGAGTTCGACGGAAAGGCCTACAGGTTCCAAGTCCACTTCAGGGACTATCTCTGCAACGCTGCTTCCTTCCGCGAGGACGAGTGGAAGCTGGTGAACAGGGTGATGGGGGACGGGTACGTTCTCCTGACCCGGATGGAGGCCGCCCGCCTCATCCAGGTGGAGGTCGAGGAGCTGATACGAAGCCGGGTCTCGAAGCACGGCAGGATCGCCCTGCCTTGGGAGGTCCGTGAGCGGGTCGACAGGATCACGAGGCTGTTCGAGGAGAACAGGGGGCGCATCAGCGGCGAGGAGCTCCCGTCCGAGGTGGTGAGCAACGCCTTCCCCCCGTGCATCAGACATGCCTTAGAGGGGTTGATGTCTGGGCGGAGGGCCTCCCACATGGAGAGGTTCGCGTTGACCTCTTTCCTCATCAACGCGGGCATGGACATCGACCGCATCGTGCATCTCTTCGTCTCCGTCACCGACTTCGACGAGCATCTCACCCGATACCAGATAGAGCACATCGCCGGGCTGCGGGGGAGCCGGACCAAGTACACGCCGCCGACCTGCGCGACGCTGCGCACCCACGGCGTATGCTACAACCCCGACGCGCTATGCATGAGGATCAAGCACCCGCTCAGCTACTACCGGCGCAAGGTCCGCGACTTCAAGAGAGAGAAAGGCGAAGAGAAGCCTGCTGGAGAGTAGAAGCCTCATGTACGAGGACGGAGGCTGTGTAGCGGAGTCGAGGTTGAAGGCGTGAGCGGGGAGGCAGGAGGCGGCGACGAGAGGCGGGAGAGGCTGAAACGCGTCGGCCTCCACTTCTGCAGTCGCTACAGGAACTTGGTGAGGTTCGACCCCGAGTTCTGCGGCAGGTGCCCCTTCAACGGCTTGAGGGATGGCTCAGGCGCTGCTCCCGGCTCAGAAACGTGTTTTTAAGGGTTTACCCGACGTTACTATTGAAGATTCCATGGCGGAACAGGGCTGGGGAAGCGTCTCCTACGTCGCGGAGAGATTCCGACAATACTACCTGCGGGGGGCGGAGCGGGTTCGGACGCCGCCGGAGATCAAGCAGAGGGAGTTCGGCTTCCTCCCCTTCGAGGGGAGGACCATGTTCCGCCACATCGCCTTCGACGACGACCGGCAGCTCCGACACCACCTCGTCGACAACGCCCCCGCCCACGTCTACTACTCCTCCGCCTACTATGCGGCGCCCGAGGCTGAGATGGAGTGGAAGGGCTGGCTGGGCGCAGACCTCGTCTTCGACATAGACGCTGATCACATCGACTCCCCGTGCAAGGAAGACCATGATAGATGGAGATGCAAGACCTGCGGCGAGAAGGGAGCCGGGAAGGCGCCGGAGAGATGCCCCCAGTGCGGGAAGGCGACCTTCGAAGAGGATATATGGCTCTGTGGAAAGTGCTTGGAGTTGGCGAAGTTCGAGGCGAATAAGCTCATCGACATCATGATCCAGGACTTCGGCTTCTCCTCCGAGGAGCTTGAGGTCAACTTCTCCGGAAACCGAGGATACCACTTGCACGTCAGAAGCGGCCACGTCAAGGGACTGAATCAACTCGCGCGCAGGGAGATCGTCGACTATATCATGGGCACCGGAATCAACCCCAGATACCAAGGGTTTAGACGCATCCACAGAGGTCCGTCTACAATCGCAGAGGGAGGGTGGAGGGGACGGTCCGTCAAGGCCCTCTACGGCTACATCAACAACGCCACGCCCGAAGCTATAAAAGCCCTGAAGCTCGGGAGGAAGGCGACTAAAAACCTCATAGAGAAACGGGACGAGATAGTCGCCCTGTTGATGGAGCGCCACCCCAGCGCCGTCTTCAGGTACATAAACCCAAAGTCCCTCGACAGGCTCATGGAGGCCGCAGTCAAGGGCCAGGCGTCGGCCATAGACACCGTGGTGACAACGGATGTCCACCGCCTGATACGGCTTTCCAACACCCTCCACGGGAAGACCGGATTCCTGGCCCAGCCCGTGGCCTTCGACGAGCTGGAGGACTACGACCCCCTGGCCAGATCCGTCGCCCTGACCGGCGGCACAGAGAGGGTCCACGTCGGATGGGCCCCGAGGTTCAGAATCGGAGACGAGACCTACGGCCCCTTCGAAGAGGAAAAAGTCGAGCTGCCATTGGCCGCCGCCGTCTTCCTCCTCTGCAAGAGGGCTGCGAGGTTGGAGCGATGACAGACAGGTACGACAGACTCCTCGACGCGTGGAGGAGGGAGCGCCACAGCGAGGATCTCCAGCCCCTCCCTGAAGGGTTCTTCGCTGAGATGAGCGAGTACGCCTCAAGGCTGAGGGAGCAGACCCGGATGCTCGACCGTGGTTCGATGCGAGGCAGAATCGCCGAGAGGGAGAGGGAGAACGCCGAGCAGATGCTGAGGGAGCTGTTCCAGCTCAGGCTGAGGAAGATCGTCGTCTCAGAGCTCAACGGCGCCACCATAGCCGCGACCGTACTGACGCCGGAGGAGAAGAGGCTCCACGCCGACCTAAGGCGCCTCCTGGCCGGGCACTCCGAGCGGCTGAAAAACATATTACTGGGGCGTGCGCCTTCGGTAGAGGCGAGGACTCTGCCCGGGAGCCGGGTCAAGGTGGTCCGCTTCGTGAAGCCGCTCCCCGCCATCATAGGCATCGACATGAAGACCTATGGCCCCTTCAAGCCTGAGGACGTCGCGTCGATACCCTTGGAGAACGCTGAAAACCTAATAAGGCGGGGCATCGCAAAGGAAGTGGAGATATCGGGATGAAGGTGCCGAGGACCTTGAGGACCTACTGCCCAAGATGCAACACCCACACCGAGTTCACCGTCTCCATCTACAAGGCGGGGAAGAGGAAGGGCGCCAAGCTGGGGGAGAGGCGCTATGCCGAGCTGAAGAAGGGGTACGGAGGGCAGAAGCGTCCGGAGCAGCACAACCAGGCGAAGACTACGAAGAAGCATAGCCTAAAGCTCCAGTGCAAGGAGTGCGGCTACACCCTCCAGAGGAAAGGGGTCAGGCTTAAGAAGATGGAGGTCGCCTAGCCGTGTCCAATTGGGAGAACCTCATCCCTCAGCCCACCTCTAGATTCCTCAAGGTCCGATGCAAGAATTGTAACGGCGAACAGATCGTCTTCAGCCACACCACCAACCTGATCAAGTGCAGGACCTGCGGGGAGACCCTCGCCGAGCCCACAGGTGGCAGAGCCAAGATCAACGGGCCCATCGTCGCCGTGCTGGGGTGACCTACATGAGCCTGGGACGACCCGAGTGGCCCACGGTGGGAGATCTCGTCGTGGCGACGATAAAGCGGATCGTGGGGTATGGCGCCTACGTCAACCTCGACGAATACGGCAAGGAGGGGCTCCTCCACATCTCAGAGATCTCCTCCCGGTGGGTGAGGAACATCCGGAACCACGTACGGGAGGGGCAGAAGGCCGTCCTGCAAGTGCTCCGGGTTGACCAGTCCCGCGGCCAGATAGACCTCTCCCTGAGGCGCGTCTCCAAGGACGAACACCGAAAGAAGATAGAGGACTGGAAGAAGACGCGGAAGGCGGAGACCCTTCTGAAGAGCGCCGCGAGCACCCTAAAAATCAGCGAGAAGGAGATCTACGAGAAGGCGAGCTCCAAGCTCATAGAGAGGTACGGCGGCCTCTACCCAGGGCTGGAGGAGGCGACGAAGAGGGGGGCCGAAGCCCTGACCGAGGCGGGCGTGCCCAAGAGGATCGCTAAGGTACTGGAGAAGACAGCCCGAGAAAAGATCGTCCTGAAAAGCGTAACCATCCACGGCGTCCTCGAGCTCACCTCCATGGACGCGAGGGGCGTGGAGGCCGTCAGAAGCACGCTGCTGGATACGAAGAAGGTGGCAGAGGCAAACGAGGCCGAGGCCGCCATATACACCCTCGGCGCACCCAAGTACCGGATCGAGGT
>CAZWKG010000078.1:0-4396 GCA_964634705.1 uncultured Candidatus Bathyarchaeia archaeon
GAATTATGTCTTGGTGTCTTTTTGGTTCTATCTGCTGAGGAGCTTGAGCGTTATAATCGACAGATGATCATCGAAGGGTGGGGTGTGGAAGGGCAGGAGAAGCTGAAGGCGTCAAAGGTGGTCGTCGTAGGCGTAGGCGGTCTCGGTTGCCCTGCCTCCCTCTACTTGGCTGCCGCGGGCGTCGGGACGCTTGTGTTGATCGACGAGGGAAGATTTGAGCTTAGCAACCTGAACCGGCAGATCCTCGGCTGGACGACGGACGTGGGGTGCCTCAAAGCTGAGTGCGCGGCTGAGAAGCTCAGGGAGCTCAACCCCAACGTCAATGTGGAGGCCATGAGCGATAGGATTGACGAGGAGAATGTGGCGGAGATCATCTCTGAATCAGATGTAGTCGTCGACGCTTTGGACAACTGGAGGACGCGGTTTCTCCTCAACCGTGTATGCGTTGAGCAGAGGACGCCCCTAATCCATGCAGGAATCAGAGGATTATATGGACAAGCGTTGACTATCGTACCAGGTGAAGGCCCCTGCCTGAGGTGTCTGCTCCCCGAGACTCCTATGGAGGTGCCTCATTTCCCGGTGCTTGGTGCAACTCCCGGGCTATTTGCCATGATCCAGGCAATGGAGACTTTCAAGGTTCTGCTAGGGCTTGGTGAGCCTCTCAGCGGAAGGATGCTAGTCTTCGATGGGATGGATACATCTTTCACGCTGGTGGATGTGAAACGCTCTCGAACATGCCCTGTCTGTAGGCATCTCTAAATGGGATGCGAGAAAAGTAGTTGGAATAGCCCACGAGCAACAGTTACGGGCCACCCGGAGCGAGAAATGAAGAAGCCCCTTTGGGGGCTTCCCTCAGATCAAAGCGTCATCTTTCGGGTTTTTTGATGACTCTTGCCGATATGGGGTGAACGTTGATTATGACACGATCCGGGTAGTGTCGATCACCTGGGAACCAGAATCGGTTCCTCTGAGTCGGATGCCAATAGAGGTACCACCACCTCCATTTCTGGGCGGTCACCTTCTCGTCCTCGAACTCGGCTCTCCCCTCGATCTCGTAGAACTCGCCCTCCTTTGGGCTGGGAAACGTGACCAGCACTTTCGGATTCTTCTTGATTTCCTCTACTTTCCTAGTTTTCCTGTACGTAGGGAACCACATCACCTTGTAGGGGTCTTCGTTGAAGTTTGTCATCTGCCTGCTCCTCTCGCCCTCGTCTGAGAAGGTGGTGAGGAACACTACCTTAGACTGCCTGAAATCCTCAAGCATGCCCTCAATCTTCTTCATACCCATCCCTGATGTTAGTGTCGAGGCTTGAAATTATAATCTTCCTATGCTTGTTGCCCAAACAGTTTTCAGTCTCGAGGAGAGATAGTCTTTGGGTTGTCTGAGAAAGTCTGTGCGGTATGCGGGAAGGTGCTCTCCCAGAAGGAGGTGAGGATCAACGAGCTTGGACGTAGATCCGCTTTCAAAAAAAGGAGATATCTATGCGCCCGATGTCGTCAGCGGGAGTATGAGCAATACGTGAAAGAGATGAAGAATCTGATAAAGAAATTTTAGCTCCTTTTATCAATAGGTTGATACCCTTGTTACTTTGAGCTCTGTCCCACCGTCGCCGCTTCACTCAGTTTGTATGGTTGTGTTTCGATTGTCGCTGAATCGATTGCGTCTTGGAGGATTGCCTCGAGCCCCTTCAGCCTGTTCCTCAGTGTGACCTCGGTCGTGCCTGCGGCTGCAGCTACATCCTTCTGGATCCTCCTGTCGTTGTTCTCTACGCACGCCATGTAGAGGGCGGCTGCGGCTAGGCCCCTCGGGTCCTTTCCGACGAGTCCCTGGCGCTCCTTCGCCTTTCTCAGGATCTCGATGGCATGGAGCTCCGTGTCGTGTCTTAGGTTGAGCTTGGAGGCGATGCCGGAGATGAACTTCATGGGTTCGTCGACGGGCATCTTGAGCTTCAGCTCGCGCAACAGGAGCCTGTAGGTTCGGGCTACCTCCGAGTATTCACGGGTGCTGGCCTGTGCGACCTTCTTCAGCGGCCTTGGTATCTTGTGGAGACGGCAGGCGGCGTATAGGCTGGCCGCCACGAAGGCGTCTATCGAGCGCCCCCTTATCAGGTCGTGTTTAAGGGCCCTGCGGTAGATCAGAGCCGCGAGCTCCTTGACCCCGTTTGGGATATGAAGATTCACCGATAGCCTATCGAGTTCAGCCATTGCTATGCTGAGGTTGCGCCCCCATGACTCATCCATCTTCGAACGGTTGTCGTACCGCCTGAGTTTCTTCATCTTGGACTTAGTCTCCATGTCTAGACGGTTACCGCGGGCGTCCCTGTTCCCCCCGAAGCCCGTGGAGAGTCCCTTATCATAAAGGGTGTAAGACCTGCCTACTCCTGTCCGCTTCCTCGCGTCCTTCTCGGCCGTGGTGAAGGCCCTCCACTCAGGCCCTAGATTAACAATTCCTTCTGATACAACCATACCGCACTCTCCGCAGACCTCTTCCCCTATCTCAAGATCCAGGATGATTTCTATGCTTCCGCATCGGGGACATCTGCTATTGGAGGGCTCCTGCTTCATCTCTTCTCTTTCACCTATTATTCATCGTTAGGGACGGTTCTCTTACGAGAAGGGTGCGAAGAATGGATATTTTACCCATTCGTAAATTATATATACAAGTCCTTCTTATAAACGTTTCGGGAGCTACTTTGCCGAAACCTAAGGGGACAACGGGCGCCACAAAGATGAAGATCATGGCGATTATCTGCTACAATGCCGATTGCGGGCTGAACTCCTACGGCTACAACATCTGGCAGACCCTCAAGACCCACTTCTACACATACCTCAACGACGGTGATGTCCGGAATGTGTACCACCACCTAAAGGATCTCTGCGCCCTAGACCTACTCGAGAGGGAGGAGGCGTTTGGCCCCGGCTCCACGAAGAGGTGCCTCTACAATATGACTGAGAAGGGTCGAAGCCTTAAAAACAGGTACGAGCGTTATCTGGAGATCGTCCACCGAACGGCAGGCTCATCCTAAGGCGTCTTTGGCTTTCTTACTTTCATGGAACCCACCATGGAGTCGACATCCACTGTAAGGCGACTTCCAACACTTATCTTCATCTCGGCAATCAGCTCTTTGGGCACTGTGAGTCTTAGGAGGGCTGGCTCCTTTAACTTCAACATGATCCCCGCCTTGTCCCCTGCCATATCCAATTCTGTAACGGAGCCCTCCAGAAGGTTTTTCGTCTTGAGTTCGTCCAACGACCAGCCGTACTTTGACAGCTGTGAGACGACGGTCTCGATTTTGGAGAATTCGTCTAGGAACTGGTGCCCGACCTCGGTCAGCTCCGCTCCGCCCCCGCCCGCTTTCCCGCCTTTGTAGGCTGTGATGAGCGGGTGCCCTATCTTCTCCTCCGCCTTCCTCACCAGACCCCAAGCGAACCTGTAGGACATGCCGAGCGATTCAGCCGCCTCCTTGAGGGTTCCCGTCTCCTCGATCTTCCTCAGCAGCCTGTAGACGCCTGGGCCGAATACAAAGCCCTCATCGGTCTCGAGCCAGACCTTGAAGGCGGGTCTGGGCTTGATCGACTCAGACATCACTGGAAGACCGTCTGGATCTATGTTCCCTTGCCTCATATGGTTTATCCCGCAGGATGCATCCGACGGATGGGTCGAACTGTTTGATGAGATTCAGGGAGACCGCTATTTATCTTCGTCCGTCCTAGGCGCGACCGCTGGTAGGCTGATCGTCTCCTCCCTCTCCTCAGGGCCTTCGTATTTGAACTGCATCTCGTATAGTTTTCGGTATAGGCCACCCCTCCTCATCAGTTCGTCGTGCTTACCCATATCCACGATCCTCCCCTCGTCTAGGACCACGATGAGGTCGGCGTTCCTCACCGTTGACAGGCGGTGGGCGATGACGATGGAGGTCCGTTTCCTTAGGACCTTCTCCAAGGCCTGCTTGATGATGAGCTCGGTGTAAGCGTCGACACTGGATGTCGCCTCATCCATGATCAGTATCCTCGGGTCCGCTATGAGGGCTCGGGCGAGGGAGACGAGCTGCCTCTGACCCATGCTCAGCCTGCCGCCGCGCTCTCTGACGTCGGTCTCATACCCCTCGGGGAGGTTCATGATGAACTCGTGGGCTCCGACCGCCTTGGCGACCGAGATGATCTCCTCGTCTGAGGCTTGGGTGTTGCCGTATCTGATGTTCTCCTTCACCGTCCCCGAAAATAGGAAGGGGTCTTGGAGGACTATGGCCATCTGGCGGCGGTGAGATTCCAGCTCGACGCTGCGGAGGTCATGGCCGTCGACGGTGATACTCCCTTTCTGTGGGTCGTAGAACCTGTAGAGGAGGTTGATCATCGTCGTCTTCCCCGCACCCGTGGGCCCCACGAGGGCGACCGT
>CAZWKG010000079.1:0-4190 GCA_964634705.1 uncultured Candidatus Bathyarchaeia archaeon
GTCACCGACTCCGCCGCCCTCACGGCCTCGCCGAGGCTCATGTCGGAGCCGCCGCTGATGTGGATGAGAGCGCCGTCCGCGCCCTCGTATTCCACGTCGAGGAGCAGGTGGTTGAGGGCGTTCCTAGATGCCTCCTCGGCTCTGTCAGGGGCGTCGCTCTGGCCCATGCCTACGATGGCTACGTCGCCCTTCAACATGATGGTCCTGAAGTCGGCGAAGTCTAAGTTGATGAGGCTCGGGAGGGCGATTGTCTCTACGATACCTTTCACCATGTTCGCAAGGATGCCGTCGGCGACGGTGAACGCCGAGTTGATGGGCAGCTGCGGCACTAAGTCCATCAGCTTGTTGTTGTCGATGATGACCGTTGTGTGCGTCGACCTCCGCATATCGTTCAAACCCTTCAGCGCGTACTCGAAGCGTCCCTTCTCGTGCCTGAAGGGCATGGTGACCACGCCGACGACGATAGCCCCGTTCTTCCTCGCCAGCTCCGCCATCACCGGCGCCGCCCCTGTGCCTGTGCCTCCGCCCAGGCCAGTCGTTACGAAGACGATGTCCTTCCCTGAGATGAGGCGCTCAACCACATGGGCGCTCTCCAACATGGCGTCCTTTCCGATGTAGGGCATGTTCCCAGCGCCAAGGCCGTGGGTGATCTTTTCGCCTATGAGGATTTTCTTGTCCGCGTGAATGATGTCCAGGTGCTGTATGTCGGTGTTTATCGCGATGCAGTCTGCTCCGCCTACGCCGAGGCTCATCAGCCTGTTTACGGTGTTGTTGCCGCAGCCGCCGACGCCGACGATGGCGATCTTGCACTCGCCGGGCCTCCTCAGCCCTCTGCTCTCAACTTCGTGTCGCGTCCAGCTTAACGCCTTCTCCATGAGAACCATTCTCGTGTCTCTCCTCAGATTCAACCAGGAAGCGTTGTCGCCTCTTTGCTCGGATTGTCGCATCCGTGCTGGTATTATCTGAACTGAACTACACTATGGTGGGACATCTAATAACATCTGGGGAACGAAATCTGTTCAATATTAACACCATTACATCAAAATTAAAAATTTTTATCCAAAATTTTAAAATAATATGTAAATTTCAGCCTTTCAACCTAGGATAAATCCGAAAAACAGCCCATCAAGGGGAGCAACACGCATAATCCGGGGCCGATATGGGTCCTAGTTTTAACGGGTATCTGTAAATAGAAGAATATGGGCCCTACGTAATTGCCATAAGGTAACACAGAAAATTCGCTTATAAAGATTCGAAAGTTCGAAGATTTCGAAGGTCTCCGACAAATATTGTGTAGAGCTAGAAGCGGATCCCAACGCCTCCATCAGGCCCGGCGAACCGTTTATTTAGACACTCAACTATCCCTCTGAGAGGGCGTCAAGGCGTGGCCAAGGTCTACTTGGAGGTCTTCGGATGCAGCTCCAACGTGGCTGACTCGGAGATCGTATCAGGTCTGCTACAGGAGGCGGGCCACACCTTCGTTGCCTCGCCGGGTGAGGCTGACGCCTCCATCATCCTGACGTGCATCGTGAAGACCCCAACAGAGAAGAAGATGATAAAGCGCCTCAGGGAGCTCGCAACTCTGGGGAGACCTCTCATCGTTGCGGGATGCATGCCCAAGGCTGAGAGGTGGCTGGTGGAGAAGGTCGCGCCAAAGGCCAGCCTCATGGGGCCCGACGCCCTCCTAAGGGTCGTGAAGGTTTTGGGGGCGACCCTGGAGGGGAAGCGAGTGGAGGCGCTCGGGGATGGTCCGACGGATCGGACATGCCTGCCGCGTGTGAGGAGGAACCCTGTCATCCACATCGCCCCCATCGCCTCGGGCTGTCTGGGGAACTGCGCCTACTGCATCGTTAAGCATGCCCGCGGACATCTCCACTCTTTCCGTGCGGACGAGATCGTTGAGGATGTTAGGCGGGCGCTAGACCAGGGGTGCAGGGAGGTCTGGGTTACGGCGGAGGACACGGCCGCATACCGGTGGCGGGGCTTCAGGCTCCCCCAGCTCCTGGAGGAGCTCAGCGGCCTCGACGGCAGGTTCTACATCAGGGTGGGGATGATGACGCCGAACCAGGCCGAGCCCCTCCTAGACGAGCTGATTGAGGCCTACCGATCAGAGAAGGTCTTCAAGTTCCTCCACATCCCCGTCCAGTCGGGCAACGATGATGTGCTTAGGGAGATGCGGAGGCGCTACACCGTCGACGACTTCCTAGGCCTCGTCGCCCATTTCCGGGAGGCCTTCCCCGACCTGAGCCTGTCCACCGACATCATCTGTGGGTTCCCGGACGAGACCGAGGAGCAGTTCATGGACTCATTGAGGCTGGTGGAGGAGGTGCAGCCGGACGTCCTCAACATCTCAAGGTTCTGGCCCAGGCCGGGCACCGATGCGGCGGAGATGGAAGGCCAGCTCCACGGTCGAGAGACGAAGAGACGGTCAAGGATGCTGACGCGGCTATGGAAGCGGCTGTCGCTAGAGCGGGGCCTCCGCTGGGTCGGCTGGAAGGGCGAGATCCTCATCGACGAACTCGGCCGAGGCGGGAGCCTCATCGGGAGGAATCACGCCTACAAGCCCGTCGTGCTCTCGACCGCCGCCAGGCTAGGCGACTTAGTCAAGGTGGAGGTCACAGAGACCAGAGTCGGCTACCTACTGGCGCGGACTATTTCGACCCCCAATTTGTTAGCGAGCGAGTAAAGTTTAATCTCCCAGCTCCTATTTTCACTCATGTCAGAGAGTCGACGAGAATACGTTGGGCTCTCCCTCATCGGCCTGCTCGGTACTTTACCCCTATTCATCATCTCACCAGTCTTACCGCAGATCGTCGAGGAATACGGCGTCTCGTACGTCGAAGTAGGCTACTTCCTCACGGTCTATAGCCTAGCCTGGTCGGTGCTGGGGCTCTACTCAGGCCACCTCAGTGACAGATACGGCAGGAAACGCATCGCCTCGATAGGATTAATCCTATGCAGTGCGTTCGCCTTCCTCCTCGGCGTGGCTAGGACCTTCCATCAGCTCATCACCTTCCGCTTCATACAGGACGTGGGGCTTGGACTGTTTGGACCTGCATGCTTAGGTTTTACGGTACAGTTCGAGGAGAAGGGGAAGAGCCTCTCCTATTATAGGGCGGCCAACGGCGTGGGCATCGTCATCGGCCCCACCATCGGAGGTATCCTCGGATCTATCGAATTGTCCTACCCATTCTTTCTCTGCGGCCTTCTCTCTCTGGTCGCTCTGAGCGCTCAGGCTCTTCCCCGAACAGAGGGGTGAGGATGCGGTGAGTTTCTTCGAATCAGTGAGGAGGATGATTCTCAACAGGAGTTTCATGCTGCTCTCCATTGCCACCTTCATGGCCGAGATCACCTTCGCCTCCCTAGAGGTGATAGTCCCGTTAGCCGGCTCCACCATCAGGCTATCAAGCGTCTGGATCGGCCTGGTTTTGACCTCGTACTTCGTGGTATTCGTTGTCTCCCAACCAATCATAAGCACTCTCTTGGTGGAGATAGATAAGATCAGGATCGTGACCATAGCGGCGTTCATCGGAGCATTCCCCTTCGCAGCCATGTACCTAGCGGGGAATCTTTGGGTCATGGTGGTGGCGATGTGCCTCCTCAGTGTCTCTCTAGGCACTGTATTCGTCCAAGCCAGCGCCATAGTCGCTGAGATGGCGCCAAAGGGGAGGGAGAGCACCTATATGGCTTTCTTCGATGCAGTCATCGACATGTCTTTTCCCGTAGCCCCGGTCTTGATAACTCGTCTGGCTTCATTCCAAGTGCGAGTTCCTTTCCTATTCCTTTCGATATTCATGATATCTTCCGCTTCCATTTACACCACAACCCGTTTCAGGGGAAGGGAAACATAGCCAAAGCTACCAGTTAGCCTGATCTCAGTCCCGTACCAAGGTTAGCAGCCCATCTTTTCACAGCATTATTATACGAGCGTTATAATCAAGCTCTAGATCCATGGTCGAGAAAGCCGAGGAGAAGCCGCTGCGGCCGTCTAAAGCGCTATTCGGGACAGGTGCAGCCCAGATGTTCTCTGACAGCCTCAGCAGGAGGTATATCAACCTCTTCGCCGTCGCCATCGGCACCACAGTGAGCCAGATGGGCTACCTGAGAGCAGCCCAAAGCCTGAGCCGCAACATCCTGCAGGTCCTGTGGGGGCGAATGGCTGACCGTCATGGCAAACGTATCTTCATCGC
>CAZWKG010000080.1:0-4141 GCA_964634705.1 uncultured Candidatus Bathyarchaeia archaeon
TCCAGTCGGCCTCCCCAAAGCGGGCGCATTGTGCGCAGACGGTCATCCTTGCGCCCTCTATTACTCGGCGGAACGGCGGCCCCCTGATCTCCCGTCCGCAGACCTCGCAGCGCATCGTCCAACCTCACTAACAGGGGCGGCTAATCGGCTTATAAATGCTCAGCGTCACCTAAAAGGCGGGATGGACGGCGTTCTGAGGCGCATCATGGGCATCGCTGACTATCAGTTCGGGCCGGGGTGCGGCGCGGCTCTCTTCCCGGAGGGCGTGACGATCACCTACTCTAGGAAAACAGGGAGGATCAGGCACATCTACCTAGACGGCGTCCTCCTCGCCTCCCTCAGGCCTACAGACGGCCTGTTCACACTGACGATTGCGGGGGCAGGGCGTCTGGTGTCGAAGGTGGACGCCCCGGTCTTCACGGTGACAGTGACTGATGAGGCGGCGGAGTTCGTCGCTCAGGGGCGGAACGTCTTCGCCAAGCATGTCGTCGACGCGGCGGATGCGATCAGGCCCGGGGACGAGGTCGTCGTCCTTGACTCGAAACGGCAGGTTCTGGCCGTGGGGCGGGCCCTCCTCAACAGGGTGGAGATGCTCGCCTTCAACGTCGGCGTCGCCGTGAAGGTTCGGAGGGGGCGCAGCAGGGACCGGTGACCCGGCTACTTCTCGAACTTGGCGAAGAGCTTGGTCTTCCTCCGTAGGGCGCCGCTGCGGAAGTGGACGACCCGTGTGACGGAGTCGTTCGCCTTCTCCACCTCCCGGGCCTCGTCGGCCATCAAAGCGGCCTGCCTCATCAACTCATGGGCTGAGGCGACGATGGGCAGGTACTCCTCACTCTTCTCTACCTTGAAGCACCCCTCTGTAGAGAGGGCTGCGACCCTCCTAGCGGCCTCGAAGCTCGCCATCGCCTTAGCGTAGGCGTAAGGGTTCTCAAGCCCGCTCTGGTTGAGGGCCGTCTCCTTGTTGACAATGACCTGTGGCAGCTGGGGCGTCTCCCCCTTCTCCAGCTGCGCTATGACCCGGTCGATCTCCGTGTGGATGAGGCGGAGGACCCCAGTTACGGCGAGGACGCGGATGATGTCGCTGTTGAACAGAGCCATCTCCACGGGGTCGAGGAAGGCTTGGCGGGCGCCGATCATAGGGTCTGCGTAGATGACGATGTAGCCCATCCCCTGCTCTACAAGCGTCTTCGAGATCTTCCTCGATGGCTCGTCGGAGACGACGATGATGGGCTTCCCCGTCGCCTTAAGGACCTCCCTCGCCGCCGTCGGCCCTGGAAGCGCCGCGTTGGGCGAGACCACCACGTAGAGGTCGGAGGGGACTGAGGCCGCCAGCCTCGCCGCGTCCACCGCCTCCCCCTCCTCCATCTTGCAGCCGGAGGAGACAACCCTGACGGAGAGCCCCTTCCGGGACGCCCGTTCGTCGAGAAGCGCGTCAATGAGGTTCGTCGCGCCTATGTAACCGATCTTCAGAAATGTGACTTTGACCATGTCACCACCATCCCTTCACATTCGTATCTTGTCCAATAAAAACTATTAAGGCCGACCCCTCGATATATGGGAGGAGTTGATGAAGTTGGAGATTCCTCCCGATATAGAAATCGCTCAGAATGCGAAGCTCAAGCCTATCACTGAGATCGCCAAGGGTCTGGGCCTCTCCGAGGACGACATTGAGCCTCATGGGAGGTATAAGGCCAAGATCAAGCTGGAGGTTCTAAAGCGGCTCAAGGATCGGCCTGACGGAAAGTTGATCATCGTGACGGCCGTCACGCCGACCAGGACCGGCGAGGGGAAGACGACTATGGCCATCGGCCTCGCTCAGGCGATGGGGAAGCTGGGGGTGAATAACATCGTGGTTCTCAGGCAGCCGTCTTTGGGCCCCGTCTTCGGCATCAAGGGCGGCGCCTGCGGCGGGGGCTATGCGCAGGTGCTCCCTATGGAGGATATCAACATCCACTTCACGGGAGACCTCCACGCCATCACGGTGGCCCACGACCTCCTCACCTCTATGCTGGAGAATCATATCTACCGCGGCAACAAGCTCAACGTCAATGTCCACGAGATCCTATGGAAGAGGGTCCTCGACATCGAGAGCCGGTCCCTGAGGAGCATCGTCGCGGGCCTCGGCGGGAGCGTCGGCGGCGTCCCCTACGAGACAGGCTTCGAGATCACGACGGCCTCGGAGATCGCAGCGATCCACGCCATCGCGACGGACCTGATGGACATAAAGCAAAGGATGGCCGAGATCACCGTAGCCTACGACAAAGACGGCAACCCCGTGAAGGCCTCGCAGCTAAAGGCGGATGGGGCGATGGCGATACTGATGAAAGAGGCTGTCAAGCCGAACCTCGTCCAGACACTTGAGAACACGCCCGCCATCATCCACGGCGGCCCCTTCGCGAACATCGCCCACGGCTGCCCCAGCGTGGTCGCCATCAAGATGGCCCTCAAGCTCGCCGACTACGTCATCGTCGAGCCAGGATTCGGCGCCGACCTAGGGATGGAGAAGTTCTGCAACATCGCCGCACGCGCCGGCGGCCTAAAGCCCGACCTCGTCGTCATCGTGGCGACCATCAAGGCTCTGAAGCACCACGGCGGCGTAAGGAGGAGGGAGCTGAAGGAGCCGAATGTTGAGGCCGTCAGGAAGGGCCTGGTTATCCTGAAACAGGAGGTCGAGAACGCCAAAAGGTTCGGCCTCTTGCCCGTTGTCTGCATGAACCACTTCATCTCTGACACGCAGGAGGAGATCGACGCCGTCCTCGACTGGTGCCGGGAGAAGGGCGTCCCCGCAGCGTTCACGGACACCGTCCTCAAAGGGGGCGAGGGCGGCATCGAGCTGGCTAAGCTCGTGCTTAACGAGCTGGAGACAAAGAAGGCGGATTTCAGGTTCCTCTACCCGCTGGAGATGCAGGTGGAGGAGAAGATCAGGACCATCGCGAAGAGCATGTATAACGTCTCAGACATCGAGCTGCTCCCCGATGCCCGGAAGGCCCTCAAGAGGATCGATAAACTCGGCTTCGACAAGATGCCCATCTGCATGGCCAAGACCCACCTATCCCTGACGGACAATCAGCGCATCAGGGGGCTCCCGCCCGAGGGCTACGTGCTGCCGATCAGCAACCTTAAGCCTTCGACGGGGGTCGGCTTCATCGTCGCCTACTGCGGCGACATCAACACGATGCCTGCGCTCCCCACCCACCCTGCTGCAGAGGGGATGGACATCGACGAGGACGGTCGGATAACCGGCCTCAGCTGAGGTGCCCGACATGGCCGTAATCCTAGACGGGAGGGCGACCGCCTCCAGGGTGATGGAGGAGCTGAAGACCTGGGACGACGAACTCAAGGAGCGTGGCGTTACCCCAACCCTGGCGCTGGTGCTAGTCGGTGACGACAAGTACTCCCTGCGGTATGTCAAGATAAAGGTGAGGCGGTGCGGCGAGGTCGGGGTGGAGGCCCAGTTCCACCACCTTCAGGAGACAACCCAGGAGGAACTCCTCGGCCTCATCGAGAGGCTGAACGGTGATCCGTCGGTCCACGGACTCATGGTCCAGCTCCCCCTTCCCGAGGGGTTCGATGAACTAGAGACGGTAGAGGCTATATCATCTGAGAAGGATGTGGACGGCCTCAGCCCGGCAACTCTTGGGAAGATAATGATGGGTGAGGAGTGCTTCCTGCCCGCAGGCGTCGAGGCGATCATCGAGCTGCTGCGCAGGTACGGTATCGACCCCGAGGGGAAGCACTGGGTCATCGCGGGGCTGAGCAACATCGTGGGGAAGCCGCTGGCGGCGCTGCTGACCAACATGGAGGCGGCGGTCACCTGCTGCAGGGCAGACGACCCGGATCTGGTGAGATACTCCAGAGAGGCAGATGTGCTGGTGGTGGACGTGGGGCGGAAGTGGGCCATCACCGCCGACATGGTGAAGCGGGGCGCAGTGGTTGTGGACAACGGCAACAACTACGAGGGGAAGAAGGTCTACGGAGACGTCGACTTCGAGGGCGTCAAGGAGGTGGCCTCAGCCATCACCCCGGTCCCCGGCGGCGTCGGCCCGCTCCTCATCGCCATGCTCATAAGGAACACCCTGAAGGCAGCTGCGAGGTCAAGCGTTTAAAAGAGCGGCGCACCCATTCTCTGTTGGTGAGGCCT
>CAZWKG010000081.1:0-4089 GCA_964634705.1 uncultured Candidatus Bathyarchaeia archaeon
GGGCGTCGGCGCGCGACATGGACGCGCAGACCTCTCGGCGTGGAACCATTCCAGGCCTCCACACCTATCGGGTATTAGCCCCAGTTTCCCGGGGTTGTCCCCGTCCCGAGGGTAGGTTAGCTACGTGTTACTGAGCAGTCCGCCACTCCCCCGCCATGGTCCGGGGTCGTTCGACTAGCATGGCTAAGTCCCACCTCGATAGCAGTGGGGTCCGACGGGATCAATCGGAGTTCGTTTGCACAAAGCTGTTCGGAGTTGTCGGAGGAGAGTCCGCTCGACCCATCTCCGACCTGAAGGCTTTGACGCCTCTGCTCAGGTCGTCATCTCTGTTTCCGCCTCTGGAGGTCGATCCTTCATCCGGAGGCAGTCGCCTCAGTCTGGTCGAAGCCGCCTAATGGGCGGAAGGCGTTTCCGCCATCGGTTATTGTGTTCCGTTGGAATAAAAACATTATGTTTCAAGAGGCCATTTCTGAAATTTCGAGTTAAAAATAGGCATATTCCCAATACCGGATTTGATATATGGTGAAAACGGGCCTAAAATTCAATCACTGACACGAAGGGGAACGGTTACTGGCCGTACCTGTAAAAAGATGTTGGGATGGTCTGGGGCCTACTCCGTCTCTTCTTCGGGCTCCCCTTACTGCTCCTTCTCCAGTCTCTTCAGCTCGCTCTCTAGGAACTCCCTATATTTGGCGTAGAAGCTCTTCTGTAGGTCCTTTGAGCTCTTGTCGATCATCTCGTGCACCTTCGAGGTCACAGCCGTGATCCTGTCGAGGCCCTCCTCAGCGAGGAATTTTCCCGCCGTGAGCATCGAGAGTCCGAGCCGTCTAACCACCCTGAACTGCTTCTCCAGCTGCTCCTGAATCACTGTGTAATGCTGCAGGGCGGCTTCACCTTTAGGCGTGATGACGAACCTCCCATCCTCCGCCTCCTCGATGAGACCCCCCCTCACGAGCCTCCCCAGGAGAGGATATATAAGCCCAGGGGAGGGCCTCCAGGCGCCCTCGCTCTGCTTCTCCGCCTCCTCGATGATCTCCTTCCCCCTCATGGGCTTCTCCTTGAGGAGGTGAAGCACGTAGAACCTCGTAAATCCCCTCGGCACCTTTCCCATAACCTTCGCCAAGATTCTCGCCTCCGTATCGCTTGCGATAATATATCACTAGCGATATTTAAATTTATCGCTAGTGATACTATAACCATCTAGGAGTGGGAATGTCGAAACCCGAATCCAGACGGTCCCTATAGAGGTTGTTCGTTGGTTAAGCATGGCTCATTACAATTTTGAAAATTATTGGGCACGTATGTTCAATAGGCTATAGCCGTCGATGATCCTCCCATCTCGGGTTCGCTCTGCCCATAAATAAGAGCGGATAACAAGAGGCGCATTCGAATTTCTCGAGCCTTGTCCCCTTGGTGTGGAAGAGGTAATCATTTTACTGGATCTTGGAAATTTTAGTAGGCGAAGCTGGATTGAGGATAAGTATCTTTGTTCTAGATAGGGAATAGCTTTCAATGGTATATGATTTAGTGCGATAAGGACCTGCTTTAAATACTCTGTATCACCGCCTTTTAACCTGTGAGAGTCTGATATGAAGGTTCTCGTCTTAGGCGTTGGCAAGATGGGATACGGGCTGCTCAAGGATCTGGACGCCCAGCCCCACATTTCTGAGATAGTAGGCGCAGACATCAACCTCAAGCAGGCGAACCGCTACGCGGAGCGGGTTGGCGGCGAGAAGATAGAAGTTAGAAAGTTGGACGTAACCGACCGACGCGAGACTGTGAAGCTCATGCGCGAGGGGTTTGACGTCGTCGCCAGTGCCCTACCCCGCCCCTTCTGCGATACAGCCGCTGCAGCCGCCATAGAGGCGGGGATAGGATACGCGGACGTAGCGGCTTCTTTCGATACCATCTTCGACCTTGACGGCGCGGCGAAGGAGGCGGGGGTCACGGTGGTACCCCACATAGGGCTCGACATCGGCATCGATAGAGTGTTATGCGGTGTCGGAGCCCGAGTTCTCGACAAGCCCGAGCGGTTCCATGTCTGGTGCGGCGGCTTCCCACAGAGGGGAACCCCTGGATACTACAACCCGCTGCGATACAAGATCTCGTGGTACTGGCCTTACGCTGCGCTCACCAACGTGGGCGTCTCTCGGGTGCTGAGGGCCGGGGAGATCGTCGAGATCCCCCACCTCAGCGACCCTGAAGAGGTGGTCTTCCCCGAACCCGTAGGCAGATGCGAGGCCTTCACCACCGGAGACCTCCTCGATGTGGTCGAGCATCTGAAGCTGGAGGGCGTTAAAGATGCGTGGTCGAAGACTGTGCGCTGGGAGGGGCACTGCGAGGTATGGCGAAAGCTCATCGACCTTCACCTGCTGGATGAGGAGCCCGTCAGAGTGAAGGGCGTCGAGGTCTCGCCCCGCGACCTCTTCCTGGCGCTGGGTGAGAAGACGCTCCAGTACGAGCTTGGTGAGGGTGACGCCATCTGCCAGAGGGTCGAGGTTTCCGGCATCAAGGACGGTGTTCAGGCCGCGTACATCTACGAGTTCATCGACTTCTACGACCCTGAGAACGACATCTCAGCGATGGCGAGGACGACGGCATTCCCATGCAGCATCGTCGCCCAGATAATAGCCAGAAGCAAGTTCAAGGAGACGGGCGTGGTCCACCCTGTCAAGATCGGGTGGGATGAGGAGCTGTCAAGGAGGTTCTTCACAGAGCTCGCGAAGCGGAGGATCAACATAACCGAGTACTTCATCCAACCTTTCAACTAGTTCTTTTTTCCGTTGAAAAATACGGCTTCGTTATTTTCTCTCTTTAAAAAATATAGGAACGAGGACTACCAGGCCTCTTTCAGAAGTCGGAGGGCGTTTCCCCCTATGACCTTGGCGATCTCGCCATCCGAATAGCCGTGTTTCACCATCCACCTGACGACGTTCCGGATGCACTCCGTCGGATTCTCCAGCCCATTGATGTACTCCGTCTCCTTCACCAGGCTGGCCGAGTCGAACTGGGTCGGGGGCGGGTTGGGCCGCTCATAGTGCCCGAACCCTCCGGTCCTCCTCCACTCTGCGCCGGCTCGGTAAAGCCCCGCGTGGTCCCCGTAAAGGGTGTCGGGCCCGCAGCCGACGTGGTCGATGCCCATCAGGTCTATGCAGTATTCGATGTGCTCCATGTAGCCCTCAAGGTCTCCTTCCGGGTGATTCTCCGTCCTCAGCCCGAAACCCGCCGTCTCGACCCCTAGGACGCCTCCGTCTTCCGCAAGCTCCAGCAGCACCTCGTCCGGGAACATCCTCGCAGAGTTGGTGAGGGCCCGGGCGCCGCAGTGGGAGATGACGATGGGCTTCTCGCTCGCCTCGATGGTGTCGAGGGCCGTCTGGTCGCCTGTGTGGCTCACGTCGATGAGCGTCCCGACCTTGTTCATCCGCTTGACGCAGTCGTAGCCGAAGTCGGTTAGGCCTCCGTCCCTCCGCTCCCTCAGGCCGCTCCCCAGCATGTTCGACTCGCTGTAGCAGATGCCCATCGATCTGATGCCCAGGCCGTAGAGCACGTCGATTCGGTCTACCTCGTTCTCGATGCAGGATGCCGACTCGAGAACGGGGACCCATGCGAGCCTCCCCGTCTCGAAGGCCGCCGCGATATCCTCGACCCCCTTGCACTGGATGACGAAGTCCTGGTGGGCGATGTCGCAGAGCCTCATGCCAAGGTCGTGGACGGTGCTCATCCAGTCCCACGCATGCTTGGTGTAGATGTTGCACGAGCCGTCCATGAGGTTGTCGAAGACGCAGTCGAGGCCTGAGAGGCTTAGGGCCTCGTAGGCCGTGAACTCTCGGCCCTCCCTGCTCAGCTCATAAGCCTCGCTTATATCTTCGGGGTAGAGGCAGGGGTGCTCGTGTAGGTCAACGACGATGTTCCTCTCGATGATCTCCCCCGCCCGCTCCTCCTCAGCCTTAGAGAGTGGGACGGTGTATGCCCACTCCTCCTTGAGCCAGCTCCTCAATTTGAAGGGTCTGTAGTCGATGCCCGGCTCAAGATACTGGTAGGCCTTGTAGCCTGAATATCTCTTCTTCCCGCCCATGTTGATCCTCGCCT
>CAZWKG010000082.1:0-4038 GCA_964634705.1 uncultured Candidatus Bathyarchaeia archaeon
TATTGTTAAGTAATAGAAATCAAGATACTAGATTAATAGCATTAATTTCGCGCGCGAGGTTGATATATATCGAAGGCGACCAAGTGATTATAGTCGGAGTCGTAGGCGAAGCCTCCTAGCTCAACCCCCTCTCCGAGGGGAGTAAGGATGAGTGGTTGAGGGGCTTTATACCGCTCCCGCCGCGTTCCGCCTCCAGAGGTTGAAGGAGTTAAGACGATGCACATCGCCTCCGAGGGCGGGGTGAAGGAGGCTCCATAGGAGTGGAAAGTGATAATTAATGTAAAAGTATCTTCTGAGATGGGAGGGAGTAGAATGGGTAGGATTCCCTGTGCTCTGACCATCGCCGGCTCGGATTCGGGGGGCGGAGCTGGCATCCAAGCGGACCTTAAGACCTTCGCGGCCCTAGGCGTCCACGGGATGACTGCGATAACCTCCATAACAGCCCAGAACACGGTGGCCGTGACGGCGGTCCAGGACGTGAACCTGGACGTGGTGAGGGCGCAGATAGAGGCCGTGGCAGAGGACATCGGGGTTGATGCGGCGAAAACGGGTATGCTTCACACCTCTGAGATCATAGAGGTGGTCGCTGGGGAGATTGAGAGGTTCGGGTTTCCTGTCGTCGTCGACCCCGTCATGATCGCGAAGAGCGGGGCGCCCCTCCTCAAGCCAGAGGCAACGGAGACGCTCGTGGGGAGGCTCCTGCCCCTAGCGACTGTTGTGACTCCAAACGCGATGGAGGCCGAGGTCATCTCAGGGATTGAGATAGGGACCCTCGAGGACGGGAAGAGGGCGGCGGAGAAGATAGCCGCCCTCGGGCCCGGGGCGGTCGTGGTGAAGGGGGGACACATAATCCATAGGGAGGGCAAGGCCATCGACATCCTCCTCCACGAGGGGGAGTTCACGCTCTTAGAAGCCCAAAGATACGAGACGAAGACGACCCATGGCACAGGCTGCAGCTTCTCCTCGGCAATAGCCGCAGAGCTGGCGAAGGGAAAAGGCATACCTGAGGCCGTCGGGGTGGCGAAGGAGTTCGTGAACCGCGCCATAAGGTACGGGCTCCAGATAGGTCGGGGACATGGCCCCCTCAACCCGATGGCGAACCTCTACAACGAGGCTGAGAGATACAGGGTGTTGAAGGATGTGGGGGATGCGGTGAGGCTGCTCGAGGGGAGCCCTGAGGTGAGGAGGCTCGTCGCCGAGGTCCAGATGAACATCGGCATGGCCCTCCCCTACGCCTCGAGCCCCGAGGACGTGGCAGCGGTGACTGGGCGTATCGTCAGGATGAAACAAGGCGTCAGGGCCACGGGCTGCCCAGAGTTCGGAGCCTCGAGGCATGTGGCGAGGACCATCCTCGCCGTTATGGGATTCGACCTAGAGAAGCGGGCTGGGATGAACATAAGATACTCGGAGGAAGCCGTGAAAGCCTGCCAGGAGCTGGGCCTCACCACCTCGCTCTACGACCGGAGGGAGGAGCCCCCAGAGATCAAGGAGAAGGAGGGGATGACGACCGCATGGGGCGCCGAGCAGGCCGTGAAACGGGTCGGAAGGGTCCCCGACGTCATTTATCACCTCGGTGACTGGGGGAAGGAACCTATGATAACACTGCTCGGTAGAACGGCTACGGAGGTCGCGGAGAGGGCGGTGGAGGTCGTCAAGAAAATGGCTGGAGCCCCAGCATAAGGGGGATACGACGGCTGCCGGAAAGGTATTCGTTCAGAGACCTCTTGGGCAAGAAGACCATGATCATAGGAGATGTTAGGACAGGGAAGACGAAGCTGTCGGCGGAGATGCTGGAAGAAGCCGTCAATCTCGGATTCTCCCAGATGATAACGGTCATAGATATAGCGCCGGAGACCGAGGTGGTTGAGGGGAGGAGAATAGGGGGGCGCCTATCAGAGATCACCACGGCCCACAAGGAGGTCAGGTATTTGGCGCCACCTAGGGTGGAGACGCCAAGGCTCAAGGCGACCTCGGCAGAGGAACTCTTATCTCTCGTGCAGCTCAATGCTGAGCGGATCAGACCCCTGCTGGAGGAGTACATGACGACACCCACCCCCATCCTGTTCATCAACGACATCTCCATATATCTACAATCAGGGCAGGTCGACCCCGTTCTACGGGCGGCAGGGCAGGCTGAGATCTTCGTCGCCAACGGATACTATGGCGAGTACTTCTCACAAGACCATGGGACAGGCGTCTCCAAAAGGGAGAGGGATCTAATGGATCTGCTAGCCGCCCATATGGATATCATCATAAGACTCTCAACACCCTAAGCAATTTTTATAAGAACCATAACTAGCCCTTTCAAGAAGGGGGCGTATGCGCGCAGCGAACATTAGAAGAGTCTCTTTGGCGACGGTGCTCATCGCCTTGGGTGTTGTGATCTCCCCCTTCCTATGGTTCCCCATCCTCGCCTCGAAGGCCTACCCAGGGCAGCACATCGTAAACGCCGTTGCGGGTGTCCTCCTCGGTCCCCTATGGGCGGCCTTCATAGCCATCTGCATAGGCCTCATCAGGATGAGCCTGGGCTTCGGGACCATCTTCTCCATGCCTGGAGGAATACCGGGAGCTTTGGTGGTCGGCCTCTCCCACTGGCTCCTGAGGCGAAGCGGGGTCAGGCAGCTTGAGCTTGCAGCCTTGACCGAGCCGATAGGAACCATCTTCATAGGGGGGACCCTGGCCGTGTACCTAGTCGCGCCCCTTGTGGGCGGAGAGATGCTCCTCATCCCCATCTGGATAGGGTGGTCCATCAGCTGCGTCCCGGGTGCAGTTGTGGGCTTCATCATCCTAGAGGCCCTAAAGGCAGCCGGTTTTACTAGAAAGACCTTCGGCTTGTAACGGTGAGTTCGGTCTAAATGTTTAGATGGGCCAGGTTTCTTTTTTGTAGGCCATATCCCAGAACATGTACTCGTATCTGCTGCTCAGGATGAAATGCCTCCTCATCCCCTCCCTCACCGAGTTGCCGGACTCCGAGGCGAATTGATCCGTGAAGCTCCTGAACCAGTCCACTAGGTCGATGTACTCCTGAGACCTGTAGGTGGCGCACCACTCTGAGTAGATGGGGTGTTCCCTCAAAGCCGCGCCTCCGCCCACCCTCTCACCGATCTCCTGATAGGTCCACACGCACGGGAGCATCGAGGCCATGATCTCCCCCACCGTCCCAGAGTAGGCGACATACAGGAGGTGCCTAGTATAGGCCACATTCGTCGGAGCCGGCTCCGAGGCCCTCAACTCTTTGGGGGAGAGCCCGAGCTTTCCGCTAAGGCGCTCCAGCATCTCCACCTCGACTGTAAGGGAGGCGTTGAGGAGCGACGCAAAGGTGCGCATCGTCTCCCTGTCCTCAACCTTAGCGGTGGCTATACCTAAGCAGCGGGCGAACTCCATCAGGTAGGCGTAGTCCTGCTTCACATAGAACGTGAATTTGTCGAGGGGGAGCTGTGCCTCACCCATCTCGACGAGGAAGGGGTGTGCAAGGATCCTCTTCCAGATACGGGTGGCCTCCTCTCTGAGCCTATCCGAGAAAACGTCAACCCCCAATTCTTCACCTTCCATTAACTAGGGGTATGATCTGAATGTTTCTTATAATAAGCTTCCATCCTGATCTATCCAGATTTAAGCCTACATAACCCCGCTTTCTCGGTGACAAACCTTCGGTTCGACTCGTCGAGAATCTATCCAATGCTCGGGGGCTTCGAAACTCTTTTATGTGTATAGAGGGATGTTCGGGAGAAGGGGAGCTGGGCGTAGCCTGGCTGAGAGGACGGTAAGCGTCGACCCTTTGAACCTGATCCAGGTAATACTGGCGGAGGGAAAAAGAGATGAAAGAGACTACATCTAGAACACGTATTTTGGCTGAGATATCAGTCACAGTCGCGCTGGCCTTTGTCCTTAACAACATAAAGGTGTTCCAGTTGCCACAGGGAGGATCAGTGACCCTAGGTAGTATGGTACCAGTCCTGTTGATAGCTTATAGACGGGGACTGAAGATAGGTGTCTTCACCGGCGCCGTCTTCGGCCTTGTACAAATGGTTTGGGATG
>CAZWKG010000083.1:0-4019 GCA_964634705.1 uncultured Candidatus Bathyarchaeia archaeon
AGGCCTGAGACGAAGGTCTATCTGGAGAGGCAGCTTGGGAGCTGGGACGAGGTCATCTAGCCGCCCCTTAAACTCTTTTCACCCCCTTTCTCGTGGACCAAAGGGGAGTTGTCACGTATTCAAAGGCACGCTATGCTCAGAGTAAGGAAGAAGCCCTACCTCATTTCTTGAGTTCGACGACCATCCATGCTTCTACTGCGATCCACCCGGGGTGGTGGACAGGCAGTGCAGCTCTGACGGGTTTCCCTCGCTCCTGGCCGAAGAGCTCCACGAGGAGGTCCGTGAAGCCGTTGAGGACGGCTGGCTGCTGCATGAAGCCCTCGGCGCTGTTGATGAACCCTACGACCTGGAGCACCTGCTCGATCCGGTCTAGGTCGCCGACCAATGTTTTCAGCTGCGCCAGGCAGTTGAGGCAGGTCTCCCTCGCCGCCTGATACCCCTCCTCAATGGTCAGGTCCTTCCCGACGAGGCCTCGCCTCGTGGTTCTGAAGGGGCCCTGCCCGGCGGAGAAGACGATGTTCCCCGACTGCTTCGCGCCTGCGTAGACGCCCACTGGGGCGGGCGCGGGCGGTAGTTTCAAGCCGAGCTTCTCAAGCTTCGCTTCCACGCTCATAGCCTTCGCCTAATAGGGGCTGGCCAAGGTTATATCTATTGCGAGCCGCCGCATACAGAAGGTTTTTAGCCTCATTGACCAAGTCTCAGCTATCTCAGGCGGTCCAAGTGATACGGGCTATTCAGGTGCTGCTTGTCTGCATCTTCACGGCGATGCTAGGGCTGGGCATCGTCAGCCCAATCATGCCCATCTACGCCGAAAGTCTAGGCGCCACCGCCGTCCAGATAGGTCTCCTGAGTTCGGCGTGGTCAATCTCCAGATTTGTTTTCACGCCGCCCGTCGGCCGTCTCTCGGAGACGAGGAGCAAGAAGAAGATCATAGCCGGCGGCCTTGCCGCCTACATGGTTGTCTCCATCCTCTACACCTTCGCTTGGGACTTCACATCCCTCGTCTCTATGAGGTTCCTCCACGGGGTGGGCTCCGCCATGGCGATGCCGATAGCGTACGCTTACGCCGCCGGGATCATGCCGGAAGGCGAGGAGGGTAAATACATGGGGACGATGAACCTGGCTTTGTTCGCAGGGATGGGGACGGGGCCCCTCATCGGTGGATACCTGACGGACGCCTTCTCCCTCAGCGCGCCGTTCTATGCGATGGGGGCGATGACGGCCCTCAGCCTTCTGCTCACCCTCCTATTTCTCCCTGAAGAGAGACGCCGATCCGCGGCGGAGAGGAGACGCATCCCATCTTTCAGGGAGGTCCTGTCAAACAAGCTCCTGCGCGCGGCGTTCATCTATCGCGTCGTCGGCGCTCTCGGACGGGGGAGCATCATAAGCTTCCTCTCCATCTTCATCTCCGGATCAGCCGAGATGGGGGGCCTAGGCCTACCGGTGTCGATGGCGGGGCTGATCATATCGGTGGGCCAGATCTCGACAGCGGTGCTGCAGCGTCCTTTCGGAGACCTCGCCGACAGATATAGCAAGGTTCATCTCATCCTGCTGGGCGGGGTTGTGGGCGCAGTGGGATATGCTTTCCTGCCCAACGCGCGCACCGTTTGGGAGCTGATGATCGCCAGGCTCATCATCTCAGCGGGAGGAGCGATTGGGATGCCTGCGTTGACAGCCATCGCCGCCATCGAGGGGAGGGAAATCGGCCTAGGGACAACCATGAGCACCCTCCATACCGCTATGAGCATGGGCATGATCGCTGGACCGCTACTCGCCGGCCTGATCGTTGATCTCATTGGCCTCAACATAGTCTTTTATGTCAGCGGCCTTATCTGCCTCGCCGGGACAGCTGCCTTCTACCTGATGCAGAGACTACGTTGAACCAATTGTAAACGTTAGTGGCTGGCGCAAGAAACCAGTAAGGTTACGTCACCTACACCGGCTCTAAAGCATTACATGGAAGACGCGCGACGCCCTTATTACCGTCTATGTTGATTTTCACCCAAGATGGTTTGTGAGGGCAGCCTCGAGGCGTTGATCAGAAGGCATCTGGAGAGGAGACCCCAGATGAGGGCCGTAGATGTCTATAAGCTGCTGTATCAGGGTGTCTTCGGTGTAGGACACCTGCTCAGCGAGGATGCATGGCGCCGCCTCGAGGCCGAGGCGAGAACCCTGCGTCTCGACGAGCATCCTGAGGAGCCGCTCATCGAGGAGGTCTCCGCCGATGGCTCCATGGTCAGGGTCAACCTGAGGCCCTACCTGAGGCGGGGCCTCCCCCTTAGCCGCCTCTTCACAGCCATGGAGGCCTCTGCGCCGGCGAAGGGCAGGGTAGAGGAATTTCTAAAGGCGTGGGGCATGTTCAAGGAGCTTGTCAGCTCAAAAAGGCTCATGGTCGACGAAGGGGAGATCGAGGAGCTGGACCGGGATTTGGGACTCAGAGGCTGTCAGCCGCGCCACCACTCAGAAGCCTACAGGAGAGCATATGCCCCCTCGTACCGGGTGGTCAAACGGGAAGTGCTGGAGCGGATGTTCAACGCCGAGGAACTTGGAGATAGCATCTAGATTAAAAGTAGCCGCAGCCATATTCAACTCGGATCTAGAATGTCGCAGAGAGCGAAGCAGATAGCGGTAGACTGGATAGAGGAGAACCGCAAGGACGTCGTCGAGGTCAGCGACTCGATATGGAGGTTTGCGGAGCTCGGCCTCGTCGAGTACAAATCGTCGAAGCTGCTTGCAGACGAACTGGAGCGCCACGGCTTCAAGGTCGAACGCGGCGTCGCTGGGATGCCGACGGCCTTTGTCGCCGAGTGGGGGAGCGGCCGCCCCGTCGTCGGCGTCATGGGGGAGTATGACGCGCTTTCTGGTCTGTCGCAGAAGCCTGTAGCCTATAAGGAGCCGTTGGAGGAGGGCACTCCGGGTCATGGGTGCGGCCACAACATCCACGGCGCATCGGGCATGGCTGGAGCCGTCGCCGTGAGGGTGGCGATGGAGGAGGCCGGCATCCCTGGCACCGTCAAGTTCTTCGGCTGCCCCGCGGAGGAGAGCGCCAGCGGCAAGGTCTGGATGGTGAGGTCGGGGGTCTTCGACGGCGTCGACGCGGTCCTCAGCCACCATCCGGGATCCATGAATGAGGCGGGCCTCTCGAGCAGCCTCGCGAACAACTCTGTGAAGTTCCACTTCTACGGCAAGTCCTCCCACGCCGCTGGCTCCCCAGAGCAGGGGAGGAGCGCCCTCGACGCGGTGGAGCTGATGAACATCGGCGTCAACTATCTCAGGGAGCACGTCATCGACAAGGCCCGCATCCACTACGTCATCGAGGCCGGGGGCGGCCAGCCCAACGTAGTCCCCCCCTACGCTCGGAGCTGGTACCTCATAAGGGCGCCGGAGCGGGATCAGGTCGATGAGATTTACAAGCGCATCCTGGACATCGCGAAGGGAGCTACACTGATGACGGGCACCACCCATAAGGTGGAGTTCCTCAAGGCTATCTACAACAAGGTACCGAGCTGTACTCTGAGCGAGCTGGTGACAGCGAACATGAGGGAGATCGGCCCCCCTGAGTACACGGAGGAGGAGCTGGAGTTCGCCGAGGAGATCGCGGAGACCATACCGATGGAGGATAAGAGGGAGTCGCTGAGGAAGACGAAGCGCCCTGGCTGGGAGGACCTGATGGACGTCGTCATCGACAGGAGCATCCCCGACGCCTGGGACGAGGGGGAGGCGGGCCGCGGCTCCACGGACGTGGCGGACGTCAGCTGGCAGGCGCCCACCATGGAGTTCGGGACCGCGACCTACGTGCTTGGGACCCCGGGCCACTCGTGGCAGGTCGTATCCCAGTCGGGTATGGGCCTCGGCCACCAGTCGCTGATCTTCGCCGCGAAGACCATCTCAGCCTCAGCCCTCGACCTGCTAACGAAGCCGGACCTCGTGAAGAGAGCATGGGAAGAGCTGAGGGAGAGGACGAAGGGTAGGACCTACAAGACGCCGCTCCCGCCTGACTCGAAGCCACCCCTCGACAT
>CAZWKG010000084.1:0-3930 GCA_964634705.1 uncultured Candidatus Bathyarchaeia archaeon
GGGTCCTCGACCCTCTCGGCGTACTCCCCCATCGCCTCCACAGCCTCGGCCATCTTCAGGATGGATGAGGGCGTCACCTCCGCCGTGTAGGGGTCGTGGCCGGGCCCCCAGAAGCCGGGGCCGTAGCCGCCGAAGGCGGAGTTGTTGATGTGTATGGTGGTGATGGCGATCCCGTTCCTGACCAGCGCCTCGTAGTTCCCCAGCTGGTAGCCGACGCCGGCGTCGCCCGTCACGTTCACCACCTGCCTCTTGGGGAAGGCGAGCTTTGCGCCCATCGCGGCGCCGAGGCCGAAGCCGAGGGTAGAGACGTTTCCCCAGCCCATGAAGCCGTGGGGGATTAGAGCCTCGTAGACGGTGCTCAGCTGGTCCCGGGTGTTCCCAGAGTCGTGGGTCACGAAGGAGTTCCTCCTGTCGATGGTGTGCATCAGCTCCCAGTAGACCCTGTAGGGGTTTATGGGCCTCTCATCGGAGGTCAGCAGCGGCATGTACTTCTCCATGTGCTCCCTCTTCGCCGCCTTGATCTCCTCGATGAGCCCCTCCCTTTGCCTTACAGATCCCCACCTCTCCTTCGCCTCGGCGATGAGCTGGCCCAGCACGAGCTTGGCGTCGCCTACGACGGCGTGATCCGCATGGTATCTCAGGTTGATGTCGTTTTCATCGATGGCGCACTGGATGATGACCTTCCCCGAGGCGTCGGGGATTTGATGAGAGAAATGGCTCGGCGACATGCCGCAGCCAACGGTGAAGACGAGGTCGGAGCCGTTGAGGAACCTCTCGACTTGAGTGCCCCTAACGCCCAGCGACAGAGGGTGGTCCTCGGGGAACGCGCTCTTCCCCTTCAGCGTCGTCAGCACCGGAACCTGGACGAGTTCAGCGAACTCAAGCAGCTCGCTGCAGGCGTCGGCGTAGAAGACGCCCTGGCCGGCGTAGATGATGGGCCTCCTCGCGGCGAGGAGGGCGCGTACGGCGACCTCCACGTCCCTCGGGTCGCCCTGGTGCTTCCAGCCCTTCACAGGCGTGTACGGGTATTCGGACTCGTAGTACTCGCCTAAGTTGCGGGGGAGCTGGATGAGCAAGGGGCCCGGCCTCCCGGATCGGAGGTATGTGAAGGCGCGCCTCATAAACTCCGGAACCCGGTGGGGCTTATTGATGTATCCCGTCCACTTGGTGACGCCGGCGAAGGCGTCTGCGATATCGTATCGGCCTATACCGCTGATCTCCGGCGGGATACCGTCGGTTATGCAGAGGAGGGGAGTCGAATCCTCGTAGGCCTGGGCTAGGGCGCCGTAGGCCATCTGGACGCCGGCTGCGTTCAGGCCTCCCATCACGGAGCAGACGCCGAACCGCTTGCCGTTGGAGACGCGGGAGAAGCCGTCGGCGACCGCCACTGCGAATCGCTCCGTCCGCACCATCAGGTTGGGGACGCCCTCCTCGCCGCAGGCGTTGTTGATGACGGTCGTCGGGAAGGTGCTCACCCACTCGACGCCCTCCGCCTTCAGAATCCGGACCAGCCCGTTCTCAGCTCTAACCTTCAAAGGTGGAACCTCACCCATAGATGTGGTGCAGATTAAGAAAAAATCTGCTGTGATGATACCTTCAGCAGGACTTAAAGGATGATGTCGATAGGTTCAGGCCGCTTTTCGCAGAATCTGACTGCGGTCAATTCCAATATCCTCGCGGCGTTGATCACCGAGTCGAGTTCGACATACTCCACTGCTGAATGGGATCCCGCCCCTCGGGGACCGAAGGCTACGGCAGGAGTTCCCCTCTTCCAGATGATCTCCGTGTCCATCCAGCCGCTTCCGCCGACGAAGCTAGGCTCAGTACCGGTGATTTCCAGCATGCTTCGGCGTAGGATGCGGCAGATCTCCTCGTCGGGGGAGACTTCCATAGGGCCGCGGACGAAGGTGATGCGGTAACCGCTGTCGAATTTGGGGTCCGCCTTTGAGAGGGAGGCTAGTAGGGCTTTCATTTCGGCGTCCACGTCCCTCTGCTCCTCGCCTGGGATCATCCTCCTCTCGACCTGAAGCTTGCAGCGGTCGGGGTAGGTGCTCAGCTCACGGCCGCCTTGGATGGTCGAGGCGTGGATGGAGGGAGAACCCACCAACCTGTGCTTCTTTCGCTTGAACACGTCTTCCTGCAGCCTCTCGATCCCCACGAGGACTTTCCCCATCTTCGCGATGGCGTCGACGCCTATCTCAGGCCTGCTGCCGTGGGCTGCAACTCCTCGGGTCTCGACGTCGATCCATGCAAACCCCTTGTGAGCGACGAGAACCTGAAGCCCGGTCGGCTCCCCGATGACCGCCGCGTCCGCCTTAGCCTCCTCCACGAGCCTCTCGGTGCCGATGCTAGCGTACTCTTCATCGCAAACGGCGGCGACGATTAGATCGCCTTGAAGCTCTACGCCGGAATCGACTAGGGCCTTGGCGGCGGACAAGATGGCTGCTAGGCCGCCCTTCATGTCGTTGGAACCTCGGCCGTAGAGCTTGCCTTCCTTCACTACGGGGTCGAGAGGATCTATCTCCATGTAGTCGATGCCGACGGTATCCATGTGGCCGTTCAGCATCAGTGTGGAGCCTCCGCCAACACCCTTCAGGACGCCGACAACGTTTGGCCGCCCCGGCTCCACCTCCTCAACACTGGTTTGGAGGCCGATCCCCTGCATGAAATCGGCGACGCACTCCGCGATCTCCGCCTCGCCCGGCGCCCCCTCCACCAGCGAGGGGTTGACCGAATTGATCCTCACCAGACGCTTCAGAAGCTCCACAATCTCAGACCCATCGACATGGGTCTTAGCTTTACCCATTACGAACTCCCCGGGGATCGGATCTTCCACACAGCTAATAAGAGCTCTCACTCATACTGATTTTGCGTGCTTTAACGTATTAGTGGATCAGCTGCTGGGCTCAAGGGAAATATAAAAGTCGCCCTTCAATCAGATAGCAGATATTTACCTCATAATCGACGGCATTAAAAAATAGATATAGGCAGCCTTCGATCCCGGCTAAAGAGTGCTAGAAAAGGTTATTCCGTTTCTCGATTCTGAGGGTTCTAGCTCATCTCGAAGCCGTACTTGATGGGGTCGTCCTCTTCGATGACGAACTGCTGGATCCCTGTGACGTACGCCTGGGCGGAGAGTTCCGGGATGACCGCCTTGAAATTCCCGACGGTGGCCTCCTTGATGGCCTTCCCAATCATTATGAGCCCCGGATCTACAGGGCTCTCCACAACGATCTCGTCGCCTATTTTCATCTCGCCCTTTGCTATGTAAGTCGCCAGTTTAGCGCTCACTGAGGTGCCTGCTGGGGAGATGCATAGGAACCCAACGTCTTGGACATTTGCGTGTCTGTAATCGTGTTCGGGATTCTTGGGCCTGTCCGAGAAGGTTACGAGTTGGATCTTGTTCAGCTCTGGATTATGGGGGTGTTGGACCTTGACCTGATCATTTACGGCTTCCATGATCTTCAATCCAATCCTTATCAGCTCGCCGGCGTTCTCTGGCTCCGTCTCCACACCCACCTCCTGTGCATCGACGAAGGCATAGTACAAGCCACCGAAGGCGACGTCGACTTCGATTTCTCCAGTCTCTTTCACATCGAGGATATGATGTCCGCAGTAGAAGGAGGGGGTGCCCTCGTAGGAGATGCTCCTCACCTCGCCTTCCCTTATCGTGGCTTTCACGGGTAATAGGCCTCCAGCGGTGTCGAGTACGACCTTGGTGATGGGCTCCCTTTTCTCCACCCTACCCACCTCTATCAAAGCCCTCACGGTCGCGAAGGTGGAGTCACCGCACGCATTCAGGTAGCCACCCGAGTGGGTGTATATGACGCCGAAGTTGGCCTCCTCTTTCATGGGGCTAGTGACGATTGCACCCAGTATCCCTTTGAAGCCCCTGGGCCTCAGCATCAATGCCCTTCTTAGGTGATCAAG
>CAZWKG010000085.1:0-3851 GCA_964634705.1 uncultured Candidatus Bathyarchaeia archaeon
TCGAGATGGGGGCGGCGAACGCGCTGCTCTGGAAGGTGAACCAGGTCGGGACGCTGACGGAGGCCCTTGAGGCGGCGGAATTGGCGGAGAGGAGCGGCTACGCCGTCCAGGCCTCGCACAGATCGGGGGAGACGGAGGACACCTTCGTCGCCGACCTCGCCGTCGCCATAGGTTGCGGCCAGATCAAGGCTGGGGCGCCCTGCAGGGGCGAGCGTACGGCGAAGTATAACAGGCTTCTACGCATCGAGGAGAGGCTTGGAAGCGGAGCGCGGTACCCGAAGGGACTGCTCAGCCGAGGAGGCTCATAAGCAATCTGCAGACTCCTCAAAATGCGGAAGAAATCGCACAGAGGGAGCCATCCTGTAGATTTTTATATGCTCCTTGCGAGATCCGCTCTCTTACCGGTTTTGCTCAGTTCGTTCTAGCTGAAGCCGAGGATCGTCAGGATGCGGAGGAGGACCCCTCCCAGCGCGATGGCGAGGCCGATCTCCGTCAGGGTTATGATGGCGGCCCTCTTGTACCCGAACTCCTTCACAAGCACGGCTATGGTGGCGATGCAGGGGACGTAGATCATTACGACGAGGGCGAAGACGAACATCTGTGTCGGCGTCAGCACAATGGCGAAGTTGCTAGTTCCCATGAGCGACGCCAGGAGGATGAGGGTCAGCTCCTTCCGGAGGATGCCGAACATCAGGACGACACCTGTTGCCGCCGGGAGCCCCAACCACCAGACCGTGAGGGGGCTGAGGGCGCCCTGCACGAGGTCGAGGAGGCCGACGAGGTCGGCGAGCTGGATGGCGAAGTTCCCTACGACGATTATGGGGAAAGCGGTATAGACGAAGTCCTTGAGCTTGAACCATGTCCTGCTGGCGGTGACGCGGATCGTAGGCCAGCGGTAGTACGGCATCTCCATGATGAGGCCCATCGGCTCGCCTGGGACTACCTTGAAGGCGATGCGTCCTAGGATGAAGATGAGGGCGAAGTCGATGATGTAGAGGGCCATGGCCCACTCGAAGCCGACGTACTCCGCCACGAGCCCCATGATGACGATGCTGCGGGCAGCGCAGGGGACGAGGCTAGCCGCGAAACCGCAGATGAGCCGCTCCCGCTCGGTCTCCATGATGCGGCAGCTGAGGCAGGCAGGGACGTTGCATCCGAATCCGAGCATCAGTGGTATGAACCCCTTCCCGTGAAGCCCAATCCTGTGCATCGCCGAGTCCATCAGGAACGCGATCCTCGCCAGGTAGCCGGAGTCCTCGAGGACGGAGAGGGCGACGTAGAAGGGGACGATGTAGGGGAGGGCTATGGTAACGCCGGCGACGACTCCCTCGATCAACCCATCCCAGATGAAGGCGGTGAGCGGCCCCGAACCGAAAAGGGTTAGGTAGAACGCCCTCATCGCCTCGAACCACCAGCCGAGTAGCCCCGATGTGTAGTCTCCGAAGTTGAAGATGCCGTAGAAGACGGCGAGGACGACAGCCGCCATGAAGACGTAGCCGAGCACCGGGTGAGAGGTCGCCTCGTCCAGCCGGTCCGCCAGGGTCCTCCTCGGCACGAGGTGAGTCGAGGCCTCGGCGGCGATCCCGTTGGCGACGGCGTAGCGCTCCGACGCGATGACGCTGGGCGCGTCGTGGCCGTGGATCTCTTCCACCTCCCTCCTCAGCCTTTCGACCAGCTCCTCGACTGGGGGCTTGAGCCTGTAGACGATCCTCCTGACATCGTCGTCGCCCTCTAGCAGTTTGACGGCGATCCATCTCGGCGGGTATGGCGTCTCGATCTCTTTGATCACCTCCGTAAGAGCCTCGATCCGCCTCTCCACCTCCGGGCCGTACCTGATGGCGGCGGGGGGCTTCCACTCCTCCCGTGCGACTTCGACGACCTTCCTCATCAGCTCCTGGAGGCCGATGCTCTTCGTCGCCACGGTGGGGACTACGGGGACCCCGAGGAGTTCCGACAGCCTTCCAGGGTCGACGTGGATGCCCTTGCTCTCTGCGACGTCGATCTGGTTGAGGGCGACGACCATCCTCGTCTCCAGCTCCAGCAGCTGGAGGGTGAAGAAAATGTTGCGCTCCAGGACGGAGGCGTCGACGATGTTCACGAGCACATCGGGCTTCTCTACGGCGATGTACTCACGGCTGATGAGCTCCTCGATGGAGTAGGTGGAGAGGCTGTAGATACCGGGGAGGTCGATGATGTCGATGGTGTATCCGCCGAAGCTAAGGGTGCCCTCGGCCCTCTCCACAGTCTTCCCAGGCCAGTTGCCCACATGCTGGTGGAGCCCTGTGAGCTGGTTGAAGATGACGCTCTTACCGACGTTGGCGTTTCCCGCGAGGGCTATCCTTAGCTTCTTACCGCCTACTTCTCTCATCCTCTGCGCTCACGCCTGTGGTGCGGCCCATGTGGATGGACGTATTCGGCGACCCGACGACCATTCTCCATCTCAACGAACACGTGTCTGGCAAGCCCTCTTCCGACGGCGAGGATGCTTCCCCTTACAGCGACCTCCAGGGGGCCTCTGAACGGGGCGGCGTTGACAACGCGAACCTTGGTGCCTCTTGTGAAGCCCATATCCAGGAGCCGCTGGCATGCCATGGTTCCACCTCTTATGAAGGCCACCTCTCCCTCCTCCCCTGGCTTAAGGTTTGAGAGCTCGGTGAGGAGCTTGAAGCTCCGTTCTCCCTCCCTTACGGCTGCACATTGGTCGCAGTCCTCCACATCCAGTGGACAAGGGGGGATGGGGTTTCCGTCGTCTGGGCAGGTTTCAGGCTGCTTTAATGCCTTGCAGAGGGCTGATGCAGCCTCGTCGGAGAGGCTGTGCTCCAGTCTGCAAGCCTCGTCGTGGACCTTCTCCTTCTTTAAGCCGAGAAGGTCGTGGAGGAAGCGCTCGATGAGCCTGTGCTTGCGGACCACCTTCTGGGCGAGGGCCATACCCTTGCCTGTGAGCATCGCCCCTTTGTAGGGCTGGTACTCTACTAGGCCGTCGTCGGCCAGCTTCTTGATCATCTGGGTGACGCTGGGAGGTGCGACCCTAAGTCGTTTGGCTATATCCGTGTTCTTAGCGAGCTTCCCCTTCTCGTTGAATGCGTAGATTGCTTCGAGGTATTCCTCGACGCTTTCGCTGCTCAACTCAGATCATATTTTAGGCTAACCTAAAATATTTATGTCTTATGTATTTTCACTTACGAGGAAGAGATGATCCACTTGTGGTTGCTCAATAACGGTTTTTATGGCCTTATTCATGTGGCCCTGTTTGGGGTGAGATTGTCCACAATCGAGGATATGGGACTTTAAGTGTAATCCACCGAGATTTGGATGCGCCTCCCCTCGGTTAGGGCTTGAGCCGCCTTCCTCCTGGCCTCGTGGAGAAGCCTCCAGATCGTGCCTCTTGAGACGCCCATCTTGTAGCCGGCCTCCTCCTGGGTGAGGCCCTCCAAATCTACGAGTCGGAACGCCTCCAGCTCCGCCGGTTCTATTATGATCGGAGGGCTCTCGGTGGAAGGGTCTGGTATGAAGGTATCCACAGCGGGTTGATGGCCTATGTAAACCGGTGTGGGCCTGCGACCTCTTCTCCCATGCCTCCTCCTTCTTCTGAGCCTCATCGTTAGCGCGGTACGATCCGTAATATTTATATTTTTGTGTTCATATGCCCGTTAATGGATGTGCGCATAAGCACAAAATAATGGAGCGTGAGAGATAGAATGGGATGGAGAGGAAGAGGAGGAGGATGGACCGGTCGATGGCCCGGTAGAGGTCCCTTCAACCATCTGCCTCCGTGGCAGAGGCCGGGATGGACCTACGGATACGGCCTGGGTCTCGGTTACGGCAGAGGCCTTGGCTACGGTTACGGCAGA
>CAZWKG010000086.1:0-3824 GCA_964634705.1 uncultured Candidatus Bathyarchaeia archaeon
CCTCAGGCGACACCTACCGGGCCGGGGCCATCGAACAGCTCGAGGAGCACGCCCGCAGGGTCGGCGTCCGCGTCGTCAAGCATAGGTACGGCGCCGACCCGGCCGCGGTTAGCTTCGACGCGGTGCAGCACGCCGCGGCCCGGGGCGTCGACGTGGTCCTCATCGACACGGCCGGCCGGATGCAGACGAACCGGAACCTCATGGACGAGCTTCGGAAGATCAAGCGGGTTGTCCAGCCCGACCTGACGGTGATGGTGGTGGACGCCCTCACCGGCAACGACGCGACGGAGCAGGCCGAGACCTTCAACACCCGTGTAGGGTTCGACGCAGCCATCCTGACCAAGGTGGACGCCGACGCCAAGGGAGGCTCCAGTCTCAGCGTCTCGTACCTCACGGGGAAGCCCATCATCTACATCGGGACAGGGCAGAGCTACGAAGACCTCCAGCGGTTCGAAGCCGAGTGGTTCGCAGAGAAGATTCTCTCCTAGTTTTTTATCTACTCTTTATCGTTGTGCATGTAACATTCATCCAATAAACTTTGGTTATTTTCTTATCATTCTTTTCCAATTGTCTAATGCTTCTTTTTTATAGACTCCTTTTTCATAGAAATTAGGAATTTAAGTAGATTGTTAAAGAGCTTCAAGAGGGGTAAAGGATTTAAGGACCGCTTCCTCCGATATGAGCGTCGCCATGGGGTTCACCGGCTTCTTCCGCTCGGCGGCACGGCTCCTCAGGACCATATCCAAACCTGACTGGAGGACCTTTTGGCTCAGCGTCAAGATCTGCTTTTTCGGCGTCACCCTCCTCGGCGGCATCGGCTACCTCATCAAGCTTCTCTCATTGACCCTCCAGAGGCCGACGGTTTAAAACCCTATTTACACTGGGATCGGTCGAAATCTCTACTTTTCGGCTCTTTTCGACATAGAGCTGCTGGAGCAGTCATCGTCTTGGAACTCCTCACCCTTCTCACCTATGTCCGCGTCGTAAGGATACCTGACATAGAATAGGTATATGAGGAGGAGCACGATGGCGATGGAGATGGCGAAAACGTACTCGAAGTCTAGGAATAGCTGCTGATCCATCTCTCAGGCCCCCTGAAACGAGTTGTATCTACGACTATTCTTATTAAAATACTTCCTTTAGTGAATGTTTAGTAATATTAATATCCTCGTGGGAGTTTCTCTTACGGTAACATAAGGCGTGGTCTGTTTGTCCGAACCTAAGCCAAAGACGTCCCTATACGCCGTCAAGGTCACCGCGGGCCAGGAGCGGAACGTGGCCCTGATGCTAGCCGACAAGGCGAAGGTTGAGGGGCTGCCAATAGTGGCTATTCTCTCCCCGGCGGAGCTGAAGGGCTACATCATCGTGGAGACGAAGGCCCCCCACAGCGTGGAGCAGCTCATCAGGGGGATGAAGCACACCCGGGAGCGGGTCCAGGGGGTCGTCGACCCCTCGGAGGTGGACCACTACCTTGAGACGAGGCCAGTCGTAGAGGGGCTTGAGGTCGGAACCCTTGTGGAGGTCGTCGCCGGCCCCTTCAAGGGGATGCGGGCGAAGGTGATGAGGGTCGACGAGGCGAAGGAGGAGGTCGTCATCGAGATCCTCGAGGCGAGCTTCACCCTCCCCATCACCGTCCACGCGGACTACGTTAGAGAGGTGAAGGGGGTCTAGCCTATGGTTCAGAAGATGTTCAACTTCATCGTCAGCGGTGGCGAGGCGACGGGGGGGCCGCCTATCGGCCCGGCGTTAGGTCCCCTAGGCATCAACATCATGGCCGTCGTCAACAAGATCAACGAGCTCACCGCCGAATACAAGGGGACAAAGGTGCCGGTGGAGGTCACCCTCGACACCGACACAAAGGAGTTCACAGTCGAGGTCGGCATGCTCTCGACCTACGCCCTTGTGACGCAGGCCCTCGGCATCGCCAAGGGCTCCCCGACGCCGAACACTGAGCACGTAGGCGACCTCTCCTTCGACCAGCTGGTGGAGTTCGCGAGGCGGAAGAGAGAGGGGCTGCTGGCGGCGTCGCTTAAGGCGGCGGTGAAGGAGATCCTGGGCAGCTGCCAGAGCATGGGGGCCACCGTCGACGGCAAGCCTGCGAGGGAGGTCCAAGCCCTCATCGAGGCGGGCGCCTACGACGGGAAGCTCGCGGAGGCCGCCTAAAGTCTTATATTCCATTCAGGGGGAGAAGAAGGAGGCTCAGGGATGTCGATCCCCAGGGAACAGATCATCGACGCCCTCATGAAGGCGAGGGCCGCGGCGCCCCAGAGGGGGTTCGAGCAGTCGATAGATCTAATGGTGAACCTGAGGGAGCTCGACATGAGGAGACCAGAGAACAGGGTCAACCTGCGCGTCCATCTGCCCAACGGCGTCGGAAGCCAGAGGGTTCTGGTCTTCGCATCAGGCGACCTGGCCCTCAGGGCCCGCAGGGCTGGAGCAGACGGCATCGTCGAACCATCCGAACTCCAGGAGATGGCCTCGGACAGGAAGGCGGCCAAGAGGCGGCTGAAGGATTTCGACGTCTTCGTCGCCGAGGCCCCCCTCATGCCGACGGTTGGCCGAGTCGTCGGCCCTATCCTCGGCCCGAAGGGGAAGATGCCGACGCCGGTTCCGCCGCAGGCCCCCATCGACGAGATCATCGATCGGGAGAGAGGGGTCGTCGTCATCCGCAGCCGGGACAAGCCCTACATACACTGCATCGTCGGGAAGGAGAGCATGGACGATGAGAAGGTCGCCGAGAACGTGGAGACCGTCCTCTCCAGCCTGGCGAGGACACTGAAGCGGGGGATGAGGAACGTGAGGTCGGTGTACCTGAAACTGACGATGGGGCCGGCCATCAGGATCCTTTGAGGTGAGGCAGGTGTCGCGGGTCTCAGAGGAGAAGCTCAGAATCGTCGACTCCGCCGTCAAGCTCCTGAAAGAGTACGAGATCATAGGCGCGGCGGACCTCTACAAAGTTGGGAGCAGCATGCTCCAGGATATGAGGAGGCAGCTCCGGGGCCGCACTGCCCTCAAGTGCATCAAGAACACCGTGATGCGGATGGCGATGGAGAAGGCCGGCCTCCAGGGCGGGGAGGAGTTCCTCTCCAAGATCAAGGGTTCGAACATCTTCATCTTCTCTAACGGCAACCCCTTCGAGCTGGCGATGATGCTCCACCGCAACAAGGTGAAGGTCTTCGCCAAGCCCGGGGACCTGGCCCTCGACACCATCGTCATCCCCTCCGGGAACACGGGGCTGTCGCCGGGCCCCATCATCAGCAAGTTTGGCGCCCTCGAAGTGCGGACCCGCATCGAAGCCGGCAACATCTGGGTCGTGCAGGACACGTTGGTCGCCAAGGCCGGCGACAAGATCTCCCAGGACCTCGCGGACATCCTCGCCCGGATAGGGATGAGGGCGGCGGAGATGGGCCTCGAGATCAAGGCCATCTATGAGGATGGGAGGGTCATCCCGAGGGAGGAGCTCATCCTCGACCTAGAAGCCTACGAGGAGGAGCTGAAGAAGGCCTACGCCGACGCCTTCCAGGTGGCTCTGAAGGCAGCCTACCCGACGCCGCAGACAGTGCCGGCGCTCCTGTCGCTGGCGGCGCAGAACGCGAGGAAGGTCGCCCTTGAGGCTGGATACGCCACGTCCGAGACGGTGAGGGAGCTCGTGGCCAAGACCCACGCCCAAGCCCTCGCCCTAGAGCGGCTGATCCGAAGCAGAGAAGAAGCCACTGCCTGATCAGGCAACTCTTTAATCGTGTTTTCGATATGGTGGCGGGTGTTATACCCCAGAGTAGAAGTCGATGACATCCTTTGAGAAGTTATGTGTTTTTCTATTGAGG
>CAZWKG010000087.1:0-3797 GCA_964634705.1 uncultured Candidatus Bathyarchaeia archaeon
CACATGGAGATGCGGTTACCCCCAGTAACTATTTCTTTAATTAAAAAAGTGTGTGTGGGGGATAAAATTATGGATAAACGGGGTTCGAAGTGCTGTTCTACTATGTAAGCAAGCTTAAATTCATGAGAGTAACGTTATGAACTGGGTGGGTAGTTGGAGACCTTATCCATAATGGGTGGAAGGTATCTAGAGAAAGCGGAAATAGAATCTTTACTTGAAGAAGCACGGATAGCAGTATTCTGCAGCCATAATAAAGACGGAACAATACACGCAGCACCTGTATGGTACAGATACATAGACGGGAAAATCGTTGTTCTAACACCAGGCCGCAGCCGTAAAGCCAGAAACGTCAAACGGGACAAGAACGTTTCGGTTCTAATTGAGATGAGAAAGCCGCCAAGAGGAGTCTTGTTCTATGGTGAAGCGGAGCTCGATTACAGCGATCCAGTATCCACGGCGATCTCAATATGTGAGAAATATATGTCGAAAGAAAAAGCAAAGAGCTTTGGTGAAGGATCTGTTAGTAGTGGAATGGATCTAGTAATTAGAGTCAAACCAGAACGCATAGCAACATTCCACTTTTAATCTCTTTCTGCTCATGGGTTTGGGTTTGAGAGGTAAAATCTTCCCCTCACCATATAAACCCCCTAAGCCCATCTTCTATCGGCCATGCAGCTGAGGGAGACCTTCAAGGCCTGGGGACATCCGAACATCAGGCCAAGCCACAGGACGACCCTCATGGTCACAAGGGAACCCGATGTGACCCTCCGCGGAGACTGCATCGTCGCCGTCGCGGCCGAGAAGGGGCTGAGGGACCTAGACCCGCGGGTTAAGGAGGCGATGCGTAGCAGGGACGCCAGGATAAGGCTCATCCTCCAGGCGGACGGCCTCACCTTCCAAGTCTCAGGCAGAGGCGACCCAAGGCTGACCTTTAGCCACCCGACGGATATGGTTACCCGGCGTAGCAGCTACGTCTGCTACAGGACTCTGATGATCGGCGCCGACAAGGCAGCAAACGACCTCGAGCCAAGCCTGGTTAGGATGCTGCAAAGAAGAGAACAGGTCGTCAACATAACATTGGTGGTCGATGAGTGAACATCAGAAGAGAGGGAACCTCCAACAACATATGAGGTTGCCATCCACCGTGCCACTTAGATAATTGCAACACCGCCAGAGGGGCTCAATTTACCCACAGGTCAAACTGGGGCCACATCAACTCAAACTCATCACAATTTTGTGACACAGAGAGCGCGAAGATCTGGTTTATTTAAGCGGAAAAAGGTAATATGTGACACGTAGAGGTCACAGGCATCGGTAAAGGTTAAATACTGAAGGTGATCCTTTTGATCGGGAGACTTTCATGGGTGAAGATAAGGGTCTTGTGAGGACACCTGGAAGGATCACCCAGGATCAGTACAAATTCCTGGAGGAGCAGGTAGCGGAGGGGCGGTTCGGCTCCGTCAGCGAGGCCGTGCGCGCCGCCATAGACCGGTTCAAGGAGGGGGCCTCGACCCTTGGTGGGGCTTATCTAATCGGCGAGGCCCTCGTCGGCGAGGGGAACGAGGTTGCCCACATCGACCTCCTCATCGGCGACAAATCCGGGCCCGTCGGATTGGCCTTCGCCCAGTCCCTGAGCAGCCTGTCGGCGGGGCATACGCCGCTCCTGGCGGTTATCCGGCCGAACCTGCCGCCGAAGCCCTTCACTGTCATCGTCCCCAAGGTGACCGTCAGGAACATGGAGGACGCAGGCAAGATCTTCGGCCCAGCCCAGGCGGCGGTGGCTAAGGCGGTCGCCGACGCAGTGGAGGACGGCATCATCCCGAGGGAGGTCGTCGAAGACTGGGTCGTCGTCGCCAGCGTCTTCATCCACCCGAAGGCGGAGGACGAGCGCCGGATCTACCACTACAACTACAGCGCGACGAAGCTGGCGCTGAGCCGGGCCCTCCAGCAGTATCCGACGCTGGATAAGATCATGTACGACAAGGACCGAGCCCGCCACCCGCTCATGGGATTCAAGGCCCCACGGCTGTGGAGGCCTCCCTACCTCCAGATCGCCTTAGATGCGCCCAACATCGAGGTCGTCAGAAGGGTGGTCGCCGCTGTACCGAGGAGCGACAACATCCTCCTCGAGGCGGGGACGCCCCTCATCAAGCGCTACGGCGTCTCCGTCATACGCGAGCTGAGGGAGGCGTCGAGGGACAGCTTCATCATCGCCGACCTGAAGACCATGGACGTCGGCAAGGTCGAGGTGGACATCGCCTTCGACGAGACGGCCGACGCGGTCTGCGCCGCGGGCGCAGCCTCCGCCGCGACCCTCAACGACTTCATCTACGAGGCGAGGCGGCTGGGCGTCTACTCCTTCGTCGACCTTATGGAGGTCGAAGACCCCGTAGCTAAGCTGAAGGGGCTTGAGAGGCTGCCTGACGCCGTCATCCTCCACCGGGCCATCGACGTGGAGCGGAGGGGCGGAGAGCCGAGGTGGGGCTACATCGGCGAGATCCGGGAGGCCTTCAAGGACAAGAAGCTGCTCATAGCCGTTGCGGGCGGCATCATCCCAGCCACTGCTCAGATCGCCCTGGACGCGGGGGCGGACATCCTCATCGTTGGCCGCTACATCACCCAGTCGAGGGATGTCGAGCGGGCCGTCAGGGAGTTCCTGCCTTACCTGAAGGGCGACATCGACCTCTTCAGGGTCCACGTCGAGTAGCCCGGCCGGCAAAGCAGATAAGAGGCGGCTCCCCTCATAACCTTGAGGCCATGGCTTGAGGCCCAAGTCGATCGCTGTGCTCCTCGTCCTCCTCATAGTAGCCGGGCCCACCCCCTCGGCCCTCGGCGCGAAGAGGCAGAGGTACATATACGTCGTAACCTACACTTTTGAGAATCGTGGAGATGAGCCCTACGTTCTGGATGAGGATGATGCGACCATCCCCCTGTTCTTTAACAACAGTTGGCAGACGGTGAGGATACTGAATGCCACCCACGCCGTGAATCCAGAGGACCCCGACATCGACGGGAACAGGCTGGCTGTCCTAGATCTGCCCCCAGAGATTCCTCCCCGCTCCAACCTAGCCTTCTCCGTAGCCTACGAGATCGAGTCCACCGACCGGCCTAAACCCGAGATCGACCCCGCAGAGGCGGGGCTGCCCCAGGATATTCCCCAAAAGCTCCTGGAGGAGTTCTGCCTCGAGACGGAGACCTTCACCCTGGGAGACGAGGAGGTCCAGGCGCTGGCACGTAGGCTCGCAGCCGGGGAGACCACGGTGCTGGGAGTGGTCACCCGCTTCCTCGACTGGTTCATCGCTAACGTCTCCTACAGAACCTTTGAGGTCCCCCGTTACCCGAACGAGACCCTAGCAAGGGGGAATGGGGACTGCGACGACCAGGCGATCCTGCTCGCCACCATGTGCCGCATCCTCGGAATACCCGCCCTACTCCAGGTAGGATGCCTCTTCCACGAAGACTTGAAGGGTGAGCGGGACAGCTGGGGCGACCACCTCCACATAGAGCAGAGGGGGCTAGGGTGGCATGGATGGACATCGGTATATATCCCGCCCTGGGGCTGGCTCCCCATCGACATGACGCTTGTCCAGTCCCAGGACCCTCTCTCGAGGATCACGGAGGCCCCCATGTATGAGAGCTTCGTCGTCACCTGCTTGAACGTGTCGAGGCAGGAGTACATCGGCGACAGCCGCCTGGCCCGAGAGGAGCTGATGTCAAGCGACCTATACATCACGATGTCTGAAAAGATGGCTGAGGGGAGCTCAGACGCCAGCTGGACGACAACGACGCTATATTTA
>CAZWKG010000088.1:0-3453 GCA_964634705.1 uncultured Candidatus Bathyarchaeia archaeon
TCAAACAATGGAGAGAGGCTTAAGCGCCTCGGGGCAGGGGATTAGGTCTGAACTCGGGTTTGGGCTTCCCGAGCTTTCTGTCCAGGCTCGCCTTCACCAGCCCATAGTAGGGGGGAGAGGGCCTCCAGGGTCGGCTCTTGAACTCAGGGTGGAACTGCGTAGTCAAGAAGAAATAGTTCTCAGGCAGCTCCAAGATCTCCTTCCGCCTACCGTCTGGGCTCCAGCCTGAGAAGACTGCACCCGTCTCCTCCAGCCCTGTCCAATAATCGGGGTTCACCTCCCACCTGTGCCTGTGGCGCTCGTGGATCAGCTCGGAGCCGTAGAGCCGGTGGGCCAGGGTCCCTGGCTTCACCACGACAGGGTGGGAGCCGAGGCGCATCGTGCCTCCGAGGGCCTCCACCTCACGCTGCTCCGGCAGGAGGTCGATGACGGGGTGAGGGGTCGAGGGGGCGCATTCAGTGGAGTGGGCCTCCTCCAGTCTGAGGAGGTGGCGCGCCAGCTCGACGATGCTCAGCTGGAAACCGTAGCAGATGCCGAGGAACGGGATGTCCTCATTGCGGCAGTACTCTATGGCCATAAGCTTCCCCTCCACGCCCCTCTCGCCGAAGCCGCCGGGGACTAGGACGCCGTTGAAGGAGCCGAGTCGTTCAGCTCTCGCCGGGTCTTCCTCGAACTCCTCCGTCTCGATCCAGCTGATATCGACCCGGCAGCCGGCGGCGGCACCCGCGTGCCTGAGGGCTTCGTTCACGCTGACGTAGCAGTCGGCCAGCTCCGCGTACTTTCCACACATCGCTATCTCGACGATTTCACTGGCTGTGTGGAACCGTTCCACGACCCTCCGCCACCCTGACCAGTCGGCGGAGCGGTCTGTCAACCCGAGGTATTCACAGACGACGTCGCCCATCCCCTGCTCCTCCAGCACAATTGGAAGCTCGTAGATGGGGTCGACGTTCACCGAAGTGAAGACTGCCCTCTCCTCGACATTGCAGTAGAGAGCGATCTTTTGCCTCTGTTCTTCGGGGAGGAGACCCCACTCGGAACGCGCGACGATGACGTCAGGCTGCAGGCCAATGGCCCTCAGCTCTTTGACGCTGTGCTGCGTCGGCTTCGTCTTCGGCTCGCCGACGGCCTCGAGCACCGGGACGAGGGTCACATGGACCAGCAGGGTGTCGCCTCTCCGCTCTTCTAGGCGCATCTGCCTGAACGCCTCTAGGAACGGGAGGCCCTCGATGTCTCCGACGGTGCCCCCGCACTCGATCAGAAGCACATCGACACCGGTCTTGTCAGCCACCAGCCTGAGCCTGCGCTTGATCTCGTCGGTGACGTGGGGGATGATCTGGACGCAGCGGCCGAGGTAGCCGCCCTCCCGCTCCTTTCTGATGACGTGCTGGTAGACCTGGCCAGAGGTGACGTTGTTCAGCCGGGTTAGCTCGATGCCGAGGAAACGCTCGTAGGCGCCCAGATCCATATCGGCCTCGTAGCCGTCGTCAAGGACGAAGACCTCGCCGTGAATGTAGGGGTTCATCGTCCCTGCGTCCACGTTCAGGTAGGGGTCGCACTTCACTGTGCTGACAGTGAATCCCCGGCTCTGCAGCATTTTCCCGACCGAGCAGGTCACCATCCCCTTACCCAGGCCGCTCAGAACGCCGCCAGTTATAAAAACAAACTTAGCCAACAGGGAACCCTGCCCACAACAATAACTGGAATAGCAGAGGCTTTACTATAAATCCTTCGACCATCTCAGGGGTCAGCTGCCGTAGAGCTTCACCTTGCCCTGGAGGTCGAGCAGGATGGGCATCAACTCCTTTCCTCCGATTCTACCGAGGCCGCCACGGGCACAGTCTCGCTCTGAGTAATTTTCCACGAGGTCTGACCTAATCTCTGGTCCAAGGATCGCCACGGGGACCGGGTCACCGGTATGGTCCCGAGCCCTCGTGCTGGTCGTGTGGTCCGCCGTCACTGCGATGCAAGTCTCTTCCAGGTCGACGTTATCCATCAGGTGTCCGACCATGGCGTCGATCTTCTCGATGACGCTTATCTTCAGCCCTGGGTCGCCGTCGTGGCTCGCGTTGTCGGCTCCCTTCACGTGGAGGAAGACGACATCATACCTTGGCAGAACCCCCTCCACCATCTCTGCTTTCCCGATGGTATCTGTGTCCACCCCGCCTGTCGCGCCAGGCGCATCGTGGAGATCGAAGCCAGCCGAGAGGCAGCTTCCCCTCACGGTAGGGGTCACAGCCACGCATGCCCCCTTGACGCTGTATTCTTCGGTCAATGGTTTGACAGCTGGAATCGCCCCCGCGCCTCGGAGAAGTATGGCGTTGGCGGGGGGAAGCCCCATTGCGCCTCGTTCCTTGTTCAACGGGTTGCGGAGCATCTTCTCCATGAGCCTATCGTAAAGCTCATTGGCGATGGCAGCCGTTCTCCTGGCCTCAGCGGTTCCATCAATGGGCATCGATCTCAAGACTTTGGTTCCTGTCTTATGGGGGTCGATATCTGAGATTCTCCAGCTGAGACCTTCGCCCCTGAGGACGATGGCGAGCCTGTGGCCCAGAGTCGGAGTAACGGTCACCTCCACGTCAGGGTATGCGCTGAGGCTTACATCGGAAAGGTACTCCCTGAATACTGAGCCGTCCACCCTCCCCGCTCTCCGGTCGACTACAACACCCACATCATCCAGATAGGCGAAGTTGCCGCGAAAGGCGACATCCCTAGGCCCAACCTCGAGGCCTGCGCCCATAGCCTCGAGGGCGCCACGCCCCCTGTAGCTTTCGAAGGGGTCGTAGCCGAGGAGGGTGAGGTTGGCGACATCGCTCCCCGGGGGTCGGCCCGGGGCGAGAATATCCATGATGCCGCAGATGCCGCCCCTCGCGACGGCGTCGAGGTGGGGGGTCTCCGCCGCCTCTAGGGGCGTCCTTCCTTCGAGCTCCTTGAGGGGTCTGTCCGCCATGCCGTCTCCGACGACTAGGATGGTTCTCATGCTGCTCTCCTTAAAGCTTTGAGCCACCGAATTAAAGCTTGCGCGCCGTCTCCGAGAGCGTTTCTTTTATAAAGGCGTTGACGGTTTTGAAGGTTAATTGGCGGATGGCCGAGTATGCAGAAGGACGAGAACTTCAGTGAGTGGTATGACCGCGTGCTCCTTGAGGCCCAGATAGCGGACGACCGCTACCCCGTGAAGGGGTTCTCCGTCTACATGGGCTGGGGGTTCAGCATCGCGAAGCGGATCGTGCGGCTGCTCGAGGAGAGGCTTGAGGAGGATGGGCACCAGCCGATGCAGTTCCCCGTCGTCATCCCAGAGGACGCCTTCATGAAGGAGGCGGAGCACATCGCCAGCTTCTCAGGCGAGGTCTTCTGGATCACCCACGCCGGGGAGCACAGGCTGGAGCGGAGGCTCCTGCTGAGGCCGACCTCCGAGACGGCAATCTACCCCCTCTTCAAGATCTGGATCAGGTC
>CAZWKG010000089.1:0-3402 GCA_964634705.1 uncultured Candidatus Bathyarchaeia archaeon
AGGCCCACGGAGGAGAGGATGTGGATCTCCCTCCTCCGCTCGTACATGGAGTTGAGCATAGTGACCACGACGTTGAGGACGACGATACCCCAGGGCACCATCAGCGGAAGTCCCTTACCCTCAAGGTAGCTGCCCAGGCGGGCGAAGTAGATTCCGTCGGCGGAGGAGGACCAAGCCCTGTAGCCCCGCTCCAGAGCCAGCCTCTCTGCGAAGGCTCTAACGTCGACCCCCTCCCCGACGGCGATGTCGACCCTAGCGACGCCGACTAGAGGCATACTCAGAGCCGTCGAAAGGTCAGTGACGACGATCTCCGAGGACTCGCACTCTTTGAGCACGAAGGTCGGTGCCTCCCCCTTTGGGCTAATGTTCTTCAGCTTCATCGGTAGGTAGGGTGAGCCGTCTAGGTCCCTCAGCCGTCGGAAAGCCGCGTCATCGAAGACCCCCTGCAGCGTGACCCTGATACCGCTCAACACGAGGCTATCGCCAACCTCGGCCCCGAGCTCTTCTTGGAGGGCTTCGCTGATCAGGATGGCACCCTCCGATGGGAGGCGTCCTTCCAATAAGGTGGCCTCTAGGTCGATGATCGCAGACTCGGCGGCTGGGTCGATCCCTACAACGCCGAGGATGGAGGAATCGTTAAGGGCGGCGATGGGCATCGTGAAGGGGAGGTTCTCCGCCTTAGACGAGACGACCCTGCTCTCGGGCTGCCTCTCAAGCCATCCCGAGCTGATATCCGCCAACGTTATGAAGGCGGGCTCCTCTTCGGTGTAGCCCGGGGCGCGCAGCAGGACGCCAGTCGCGGGGGCTCTCCTGCCGGAGACTCGGCTGACTATGAGGCCGTAGCTCTCGGAGAAGGAGGTGAGGGTCACAAAGCTCATCACCAGCACAGTTATTGAGGTTAAAGTCAGCATGAACCTCAACCTCCTCCTCCTGAGGCTCCTCTTCGCGATGGAGAAGATGGGGACGACGATGTTCCTCACCGGGACGTGGCCGTCTCCGCCTCTCGCCCTAAGGAACCGGGGGAGGATGGCCACCACCATCAAAGACGACAGGATGGCGAGGGCCGCCGACCCCATGAAGAGCTCTAGGGGGACGATGACGCTTCCGGGGTACGTGTAATAGAGGACGGCCAGAGTGAGGGCGTACACTGATGTGCTGGCAACGAACTTGGTTAAGTCCCTGTTCGCCAGCTGGAACGCGATGGCGGTGGACGCGAAGGCGAGGAAGAAGATAAGGATATAGACGGAGAGCGCCGCGTCGCTGTACAAACTTACCAGGTCGGTCAGGGTCTGCCTGAGAGCAATGTAACTTCTCTTCGCGGCGTCAAAGCTCTCGATGTACCCCTCCTTCTCGTAGAGATATCTCGCCTCTGAACCCCATGTCGATGCAGACGCGGCCTTCCTCTTCTCGGTGGCAAGGTAGAACCCTAGCGACTCCATGTCGCTGATCCTCGACTCCACACTGCTCTGAAGCGCTTCCACGACGCCGAAGTTAAAGGGGATGGAGTACCGCCTTATATCGATGGAGATCCGGTCGCCCCTCTCAAGCAGGAAATGGCCCGGCTCGTCCACCTTGAAGGAGCGGGAGACAAGGCCCCTTCTCATGAGGAAGGAGCAGTCGACTCTGACGGTGAACGGGAGGCCGGCGGGGACGACGAGGTGCGAAGGCTCCAAGCTAAGTGAGGCGCTCTGGCTCTCAGGTGTAGGCCCGTATTCGAGTGGGAAGCCGCTGATATTCATGGCACCATCGGAGTCGGGGTCTAAGATGAGGTATAAGACGGATATCGGCAGCTCCTCGGATTCGACGAACTGGATGTCACCGTCGAAGGTCAGGGAAGCAGCCGGTGCAAGCGTGAACCTCAGCTCGTCTCTATCCGCCGGCGACGCCTCAACACGCGAGGGCAGGTAGTCGACGCCCGGCGTCGATTCATCGTCGGCGAAGACGTAGACCGAGTAACGTGTCTCCGCTTCGACCTCCAAGTCGAACAGGCCGTCGGATCCCGTTCTGACCGAGGCGACCGCCTCCATCCCTAACCAGGCTGTGACGGTTGCGCCTTCAACGGGTGAGCCGCTCTCGTCCAGCACGACGCCCTTCAGGGAGGCGTACGCCTCCGCGGCTGAGTGAGCGGCGACGAACATCACCAGCAGCAGGACTGCCATGAGAAACCCTTTCATCCGTCTCCCCCTGCCTAGCGGAGCGGGGCTACCGGTCAAATTCTATCCGCCTCTCCTACACAACTTGGCTGCCGATATAATTCTATCTATCAGCCTATGGATAAGTTCGTCCAGCTGCGTTCGAGATGATATTCATGCGGTCGACTTGGAAGGCGACGTTGCAGGTCTTCGAAGGGTAAAAGGTTTAAGAGGATTGGGTGAAGGGTTTGAGTGGTGGGATGTTCATGAAGGTTGTAAGAGAAACACTCTATCTGAAGCGTGAGGTGAAGGGCACCGCTGACCTGATCGAGGCCGTTGCCGAGAGGGTGAAGGAGTCCGGAGTCGCCTCGGTGGTCGTCGCCAGCAACAAAGGCAAATCGGCCCTTAGGCTGGCCGAGGCCCTGAAGGGTGTGGCGAAGGTCGTCAGCGTCACCGAGTTCACATACGACGAGGATGTGAAGAAGAGCATGAAGAAGCTTGGCGTCACCGCCGTCGAGCGGGCCGACCTCCCCATCCAAGAGAGAAGAGAGATGCGGGAGGCCCTCCTCTTCTTCGGGGCGGGCGTGAAGGCGGCCCTCGAGGTCGCCGTCGTAGCGGCTGAGAAAGGGGTCGCAGCAGGTAAGGTGGTCGCCGTGGCGGGGAGCCGAGGAGGGCTGGACACGGCGCTTATCGTCAGGCCGGCTCCGCCCTCGGAGTTCTCCAGCCCCGACCCGGAGAAGCGTATGGCTGTCTTGGAGATCATCGCACTTCCTCTGAACGAGTAGGATGGTTATGGCGAAACGGATCAAGATAATGGCTCCGTCGACGGGGGCGGTCTTCGCCGAGCTATCAGACGAGAACCCGAAGACGGCTCAAGCCATCTGGGATGCTCTCCCACTTGAGTCGAAGGCGAACACCTGGGGCGACGAGATATACTTCTCCATCCCCGTAGAGCTGGAGGCCGAGAACCCGAGGGAGACAGTACAGCTGGGCGACCTCGGCTACTGGCCGCCGGGGAACGCTTTTTGCATCTTCTTCGGCCCAACCCCCGCCAGCCGAGGTGAGGAGATCAGGCCCGCCAGCCCGGTAAACGTCTTCGGACGCGTCCTCGGCGACCCCAAGGTCTTTAAGAGGGTTAAAGGCGGCGAGAGGGTGCGCGTCGAGCCGGCCTAGACGGCTTCGGCAAGCTGGAGCTTCTGAGCCAGGTTCATGTAGAGGGCCTTGATGGTCTGGAGGCTCGTCGATATGGCGATGGCGGGCCCGTGCTCCT
>CAZWKG010000090.1:0-3224 GCA_964634705.1 uncultured Candidatus Bathyarchaeia archaeon
TCTCGCCCGGCATCGCGAACCTCTCCCCCTACATCGAGTGGACGGCCATCTGCATAGTGGCCGCCTTCATCTACACTAGGACACGTAAGGGCATACAGGCCTCCATGATGGAAGAGGCCAAGCTGGGCGAATGGATCAAGCACGTGCAGGAGGTCAGCATGTACAAGGGGGATCGCTTCGTCGGGTTCACCGAGATGATAAACGAATTCTTAGAGCGAGGGCAGCGGGACCGGCTATTGGTCAAGCTCACCATGTTTTTGAAAGAGAATGGAGTGGGAGACGAGGATATCTCTATAATGCTTTCGGATCTTATCAACTACGAGGACGCTAAGAAGCCGTTTTTCTCCATAGGGGGGAAGGCCACCGCCCTCCAAAGGGAGAACGAAGCCCGACGGAGGAGCGTTCTCCAGAGCACGATAAGCAAGATTCTGCCTCTGGGCCTCGGCGTACCGGTCGTTCCCAAGGGCTCCGAGCTAAGAGATTTAGAGCAGCCGACAGACGTCCAGGATATAGGCCAAGAGGACAAAGCGATCCACCCAGAACCAAACATGAAAATGTTAGAAGGTGTACGTGATGAACGTTGAGAAAGTTAAGGAAATATCGTCGGACATACTCGATGTGGTGAGCAGCTTCTACGTCGGGAACAGGCCGATGCTGAGGAAGGTGTTGGCGGCCAACCTAGCAAACGGCCACGTCCTCTTCGAGGACTACCCTGGCTTGGGGAAGACGCTGCTTGCAAAGATCTTCGCCAAGGTTACGGGGTGCATGTGGAGGAGGATACAGTTCACACCCGACCTCATGCCCGCCGACATCATAGGGACCAGGGTGTGGCGGATGCGGGAGTCCAAGTTCGTCCTAGAGCGTGGCCCGGTCTTCACCAATATCCTGCTCGCCGACGAGATCAACAGGTCGCCTCCCAAGACCCAGTCGGCCCTGTTGGAGGCGATGGAGGAGAGGCAGGTCACCATCGAGGGCGAGACGCATAGGCTCAGCGCCCCCTTCTTCGCCATCGCCACGCAGAACCCCATCGAACTCGAGGGGACCTACCCGCTGCCGGAGGCGCAGATGGACCGCTTCCTGCTGAAGCTCTCCATGGGATACGTGGGCACCCTCGAGGAGGAGAGCATGATCATCAAGAGGAGGATCTCTTGGAGGAAGGACGATCCCACGGATATGATAGAGCCCGTGACGGACCAGAAGGCCTTCGTGGAGATGCAACAGTTCATCGAGCAGTACATGTATGTGGACGACCAGATCATCGACTACATAAGCGAGATCGTCAGGCTAACCCGGAGTCACCCGATCATCGAGGTCGGCGCTAGCCCAAGGGGCGGCTTGTCCCTGATGAAGGTGGCTAGGGCCTACGCCGCCATGCTGGGGAGGGACTTCGTGACGCCGGACGACGTGAAGATGTTCATCGTCGACGCCCTCGGCCACAGGATGATCATGAAGATGGAGTACGCCATCGAGGGGACCTTCAGCCCAGAAGCCATATTAGACGAGATCTTGAGCAAAGTCGAAGTCCCCAAGCAGTTCATGCGCAGGTGAGGAGGCGGGTGCTCACCCGAGACTTAATAGAGCTTGTCATGACTTCATTCGTGTTCCTAATCATGGGAATGTTCCTAGGCAACCTCATCATCATCATCCTCGGCCTCTTTCCCATCGTCTTCATCGCCATCAGCCTCCTCATAAGCCAGCCCGAGGAGGTGGAGATCAGGCGCGGCGGAGAGGACCTCAAGGTCTGGGTCGGCGAACAGGTCGGCGACACGCTGACCGTTTCCGTCAGGAGTGGCGTGGGCCTCGTGACCGTCGGCGACCGGCTGCCCAAATCCTTCAGGCTCGAAGAGGGTACCAACTTCAAGGTCTTCTGGAAGGGGATGAGGGACATCGAGTCTTCTTTGAGCTACAAGGCCACCTGCGCAAAGAGGGGGCTCTTCGAAATCGAATCCGTCGCGTATGAGACTCGCCACCCACTGGAGGTCACCCAGAACATGCTGGATGGATACCCGGCGCCGAGGACGTACATCGTCCAGCCCAAGCCTCTCTTTGTCCGGCGTATAAGGGAGAGGAAGGCGCTGACCCGAGTCCCGATGCCGATGGAGGCGCGGATCAAGTTCGGCATCCCCACCACCGACTTCCTGGAGATCAGGGACTACATGAGCGGCGACTCGTACAGGATGATCAACTGGAAGGCGACCGCCCGACTGATGTCAGCCTCGCCGCACCCCCTACAGGTAAATGAATACGAGAGGGAGGGGAAGAAGATGGTCTGGATCTTCCTCGACTGCGCCTCCCACATGGCCCTTGGCACAACGGTGAAGAACACCCTAGAATACGCCATACAGGCAGCCCTCGGCCTCACCCACTTCTACCTCAGCAGGGAGTGCCGAGTCGGCCTTTGCATCTACGACTACGACGCCTATCGGTGGGAGGGATCCTTCCAGCGGACCCATCCGCTCCCGGATCTGGCGCCCGTCCTCACCACCGTGGAGCAGATGGAGGAGCCCATACCAACGGATGAAGCCAAAGCTGAGATGCCGGCTGCGAAGTCCCAGATCGGGAGTCGGATCATCTTCCCGGACATCGGAAGAAGGCAGCAGTTAAAGATCATGAGGGAGATGCTGAACGTCGACATAAGATATAGCGCCGAGTCCCTCAAGGAGGCTATCCACAGCTGTAGGGGGCACATCATCGGAACAAGGCCTCTCTTCGTAATCATCACCATGATCGAAGCGGCGAAGACCGAGGGACTCTTCGAAGGCATAAGAGAACTCCACAAGTACACAGGCAAACGGAGGTACATGGGCATACTGAGATATCGTAACCCCTCCATCATCATCTTCAACGTCCGCGGTTACAGCGTCGTCGCTCAAAGCGAGGAGGAGAAGATGGCTGCGGAACTGCTCGAGTTCCACAACAATCCAGTTTACGCCTCCCTTAGAAGGCTCGGCGCGACCGTCGTGAACTGGAACCCCTTAACACAGAGCTTCGCACAGTCCCTGCTCAAGCAGAGGGCTTGATATGAGAGCGACAGAGACATACATCAGGACGACCGAGCTGGCGCTCGCTTTGGCATCAACCTACATGACGGCCGTAACCCTGTTCCAGACATCCCTCTACGCGAAGTTCAAGCCCCTCCTGCTACGCATCCTCAGCTACATGGAGCCTCTCCTCGGAGGTCTGAGCAATTACCTGTCCTATTTCGACCTGTCCCTTCTGGTTCT
>CAZWKG010000091.1:0-3189 GCA_964634705.1 uncultured Candidatus Bathyarchaeia archaeon
GTATATCCTCTCATGCTTCACCAAGGAGGCCGCAGACGACTTCGAAGCAGAGGAGGTCATAGCCAAAGTCTCGAAGAACGTCTACGACCACTTTACATCCTGAAAAAAGAGGGAGGCTAGCCCAGTAGGCTGTTGAATAGGAGCTTGAAGGTGCCGTGGGTCTGAGCCCTGTGCTGCACCCTGAACCCGATGAAGACCACCCTCCCCTCGCCGAAGTGGGCTGAGACCATCGCCGCCCTACGCCTCAGCCTATCCTCGCCAATGAGCCAGCCGCTCTGCAGGATGTCGCGGTCGGGGTAGCTGACGATGACCTCGTAGCGTTCGTTGAAGCCGGAGGGGAGGATTTCGAAGGCGGGGCTATCCCAGAAGAAGATGAGGCTCTCTTCGGGCATCCCGTACCCTAGCGGGTTGCAGACATCGACACGGGTGCGCAGCGTCGAGCCTGGGCAGAAGAACTCCGTCGACGGAGCGTCGGCCAGGACGTTCCTCACCTTCAACCCGAGGGAGTCTATAGCGAAGTTGCAGGCTTCGTTGAAGGCGATCAGTGTCCCGCCCTCTTCGACGAACTTCTTCAAAGCCTCGGCGCCCTCATTGCCGATACCGCTCCTGTACTCGGGCGGGTAGACGGGCACAGGCCAGTAGGGCCGGTGCTCCTTCCACCACTCCTCGACCCCCTCTCCGGTGATGAAAGGCGTCGGGTCGCTCGGCAGGATCACCACGTCGAGACGGTCCCTGAGGCCGCCCTTTTTTATGTCGCCGTCCATCAGAGTCGTGTAGGGAAACTCGAACTGCTCGAGCAGCCACCGAGTCCAACCCTCGTCTATGTTCCCGCCCCAGTAACGCTGGTACATCCCCAACCTCGGCTGTCGGACCGGCTGCTTCTCCTCGACATCCTCCGAGAGGGGGTGGAAGAGGAGATGCACCTCCTCGGCGAGACCCTTTAGAAACCCGTGTTCGACCTCTTGGACGAGGAAGGAGCCTGGTGGGAAGCTGAGGCCGCCAGTCTCGATCGCGCCTGTTACGCGCCATACTTTCGCCCCGATGGCCAGCAGCCTGTTGACGGCGGCGAAGCTGTCGTTCAGCCTACAGTCTAGGACGTATCCATGCTCGGATTCGCTTGTGACACGGCCCTCGGGGACCTCAGCCTCCACGACCTTCTCGAAGCTGCCTCCGATGCAGCCGTCGATAGGATCAACGCGGACGCCCATGAACTCGGCCATAGTGTCCGTCGCTGTGTCCTGCGGCCTGTGGGGTGACCTGGCCCTACCCCAGGTCCACACGTTGTCCGGGTAGAGGGTCCGCCCGAGCAGCGTCTTCACCAGCCCGCTCTTGGGTTGGGCGAGGAAGATGACGTAGGAGCCGGCGGGGTACTGGACGCCGTCTGCCTCGAACGCCTCCCTGGCCACATGGATCTCGATGCCCTGCACCAGAAGCTTCTTCATCAGCTTTGCAGTGGTCAGCGGTTCGTGTTGGTCACGTGGGATGACGTAGGCTGAGGGGCTTCCCTGCTCACCCCTTTCCGTCTGCCTCTTCGCCTTCAGATACGCGTTCCTGAGCACCGTCTCCCTGTGCCTCGCAGCCAGGTCGAGGGCCGCCCACGCCGCGATCTTCTGCTGCTCGACGATGTCCCGGAGCCTCCACCAGCCTCCAGGCCACGGGTGGGGGAAGTTGGTCTGTGGATCGTAGCTCGCCAACGTCTCCCGCCTGTCGCCCCTCAACTGGCTATAGTGGATGTACAGGGGCGTCGCCAGCCGGGCGCTCGCCGACTCGGTGAGCATCCCCGCTATGTTGTGGTAGCCCGTGATCCAGTGGAATCCTAGGTGGCCCCAGGCCAAGTACTGGGCCGCGTTGAGGACGCCAGTCTTTCCGGCCTCCTCGAGCCTGTAGGCCATGTGGGCACCGTACCAGCTGTGCTCCCTCCATATGAGTGGGTCAGCATGCGGATGGATGGGCTCGCAGTAAGGGGGCACGTAGAAGCGGGCTCCGTAGCTGCCCATGTGGTGGTGGTCGATGTACGCCTGCGGGATCCAGTCCCGGAAGAGGATCGACGCCATGTACTTGGACTCGACCATGTTGGTCTGGAAGGCGTCCCTGTTGTTGTCGTGGCCCACGTACTTGTGGTAGAGCCAGGGGAGGCTGCACCCCTCGTACTCGGTCCCGAGCCACCGGTTGTACCAGTCGGCGACCATGATCTGCCCGTCGGGGTTAAAGCAGGGGACCATGAGGAAGACGACGTTCTCAAGGATCCGCCGTGTCTCCTCGTCTCCCCGGGTGAGGAGGTTGTAGGCCAGCTCAGGCGCCATCTGGGTGCCCCCTATCTCCGTCGCGTGGAGGCTCATGGACTGGCAGATGACTGCCCTCCCCTCTCTGATCAGGGCCTCGGCCTCCTCCGTCAGCCCCCTCGGGTCGCTGAGCCTTAGATTCACTTCCCTCAGCCGTTTAAGGTTCCTGAGGTTCTCGGCGGATGAGATGACGACGAGGAGGAAGGGGTTGCCCTCCGTGGAGGGGCCCATGTCCACCACCTTGATCTTGTCGCCCTGCCTCTCCAGCTCTCTGAAGTACTCGACTATCCTGTCCCACCTGGCGATCTTCCGGTCGCTCCCCAGCTGAAAGCCGAAGAAATCCTCCGGCGGTGTAACAACGCTAGCCATGTCTATCCTGTTCTAACAGATCTCCTTTAGCCTATATTGCGTTTCCCAAATAGAAGAAAAGGGGGTTACTCCCTGTAAAGGATCTTGCCCGGCCTTGCCCCTGTGTGCCTTGCATCTTCGACGACGGGGACACCGTTCACGATGACATACTCTATCCCCTCGGGGTATCGGCGGGGGTTGAGCTGGTCGCCACGGTCGGTGATCGTCTCTAGGTTCATGACGACGATGTCGGCGTATGCTCCGGCCCTGAGGACTCCTCTGTCTTTGAGCTTGAACTTCCTGGCGGGGAGGGAGGTCACCTTGCGGACGGCCTCCTCTAGGGTGAGGGTCTCAGTCTCCCTGACGGCTCTTCGGAAGTACCGGGGGAAGCCGCCGTAGCTGTTCTCGTTGGGCAGGTACCACGGCGGATGCCTGCACTCCCACTTGTCGTCGAGGGCGAAGGCGTCGATCCCAACCATCATCTCGGGGTGGCGGTAGAATATGAGCTTCGTCGAGTCGTCGTCCCCCTTCCGCACCGCCTTCGTGTACGGATCAGCAG
>CAZWKG010000092.1:0-3125 GCA_964634705.1 uncultured Candidatus Bathyarchaeia archaeon
GGCCGAGGCTAAGGCCGTGTGGAACAGGGAGTAGCCGAGCCTGTAACGGACCTGCCCGGTCAGCATCCACCGGCTCAGCGTTCTCTTCTCCCAGCTACGCCTCTGCACATATCTATTCTCAGGGAAGGAGGCGACCTTCCAGCCCTTCATCTTCGCCTTCAGGAGGGCGTGGAGGTCGAAACCGGATATCGCGTCCAAGCCGCCGATGTCGTCCCAGCACTTGCGTCGATAGATCTTGGCTCCGTCTGAGGCATGTTTCTTCCATAGCTTCTCACCGAAGGGGGCGCCGCTGGCTACCCCTAGGCTGGGATCGATCTCGAAACGGGCGATCAGCTGCTCTACATACCCCGGAGGGAGATAGCTGTCGGCGTCGAGCTTCAGCAGGTAATCCCAGTCGGGTACCCGCTTGGAGGCGGATTCAACCCCATGTGTAAGGGCCAGGCTCTGGTTTACTCCCCTTTCGGCTATGCGTTTGATCCTTAACTTGAGCAGCTTCACCTTTGGACTATATTCATCAGCGATGGCTGCTGTCTTATCCACCGATCTGTCGTCGACGACGACGAAGCATGTGGGGGCGACGGTCTGTCCGAGCACGCTCTCAACGACGCCTCGGATCAACTTTTCCTCATTGCGACACGCTAGAACCGCGATATAGTTCGGCTCCACCCTTAGTTCAAGCCCTAATCATTCAGCACGGGCTTAAATATCTACGTTTTAACACGCCCACGTTCACACCTGTTACGATACAGAGCCGCCAGGCTGCTACTTTAATGCCAATTAAGCCGAGCGCGGTTACTTAGGAATCTTGCTTTTATACTACACAATTCATTTATATGCTCACCCTATCGATGGTAACGAAGGAGGCCTCTCATTGTGCGGCATCTTCGGTTGTCTGCTTAAGGAAGGCTCGGTTGCGCCCCTGATCCACATGGGCTTGAAGAGGCTTGAGTACCGTGGCTACGACTCGGTCGGCATAGCCACCGTCCACGACGGCGTACTCCAGGTCAGGAAGGACCGGGGGAAGATCGACGAGGTCGCAGTTGATCTGCGCTTCGACGAGATACTGGGCTCCATCGGCGTCGGCCACACCAGGTGGGCCACCCATGGGGCGCCGGTGATGATCAACGCCCATCCGCACACCGACTGTAGGGGGCGGATAGCTGTGGTCCACAACGGGGTCATAGAGAACTTCCTCGAGCTCAAGGAGGAGCTGGTGAACAGGGGGCACAAATTCGTCTCGAGGACTGACACGGAGGTGATCCCCCACCTCATCGAGGAGGAGCAGAAGGGGAACATCGACCTCGGGGAGGCGGTCCTCAGGGCCGTGAGGAAGCTGAGGGGGTCCTACGCCATCGCGGTCGTCTCCTCCTCGGACCCGGGAAGGATCTACTGCGCGAGGAACGAGAGCCCGCTGGTGCTGGGCGTATCCGACCGCGGCGTCTTCTGCGCCTCGGATGTCCCCGCGATGCTCCCCTACACGAACATGTTTGCATGGCTCAGGAACGGTGATGCGGCCGTGCTGGGCGTCGATGGGTTCCAGGTCATGCGGATCGAGGACGGCTCCGCCGTCGACCGAGAGTTGACGGAGGTCACCTGGTCGCTGGAGATGGCGGAGAAGCAGGGGTACCCCCACTTCATGCTGAAGGAGATCTATGAGCAGCCTCAGAGCTTGAGGAACGCGCTCAGGCTTCAGCACCAGTACCTCGACCTGCTGACGGCCTTCCTCGACCGCGGCAGGGAGCTCTTCCTGGTCGCCGCAGGGACATCGTACCATGCCTGTCTCGCCGCCTCATACATGTTCTCGAAGCTGGCTAGGCTGGTGATATCGCCCGTCATCTCCTCCGAGTTCGTGGAGCGCTACGGAGCCTCAGTCGGCATCGACTCGATGGTACTCGCCGTCAGCCAGTCAGGAGAGACCTATGACACCTTGAAGGCGGTGGACCACGCCCGCATGAGGGCCGCCACCGTTTTGGGCGTCACAAACACCGTCGGCTCGACCTTGACCAGGGTGGCACGTGCCTACATCGTGCAGCAGTCAGGCCCTGAGATCGGCGTGGCGGCGACCAAGACATTCACCTCCCAGCTTATGGTCCTTGCACAGCTTGCGCTGAGGCTCTCCCGGACCAGGGGGAAGATCTCCCAGGATGAGGTCGACGAGTTTGAGGCGAAGCTGTTCGAGGTGCCGTCTTTCGTGGAGCAGACGCTGGAGCGGCAGGCAGGCCACGTCGAGGAGCTGGCGAAGAAGTACTCCGGGGAGCGGCTGTTCCTCTTCCTAGGTCGTGGAATCAGTGCCGCTACGGCTTTGGAGAGCCGTCTCAAGCTCCTGGAGATCACCTACGTGCCTTCGTTGGCGTATCCGGCCGGTGAGAGCAAGCACGGCCCCATAAGCGTGGTGGAGGAGGGCGTCCCATGCATCTTCCTCTGCCCCAGGGGCGAGACACGGAGGGAGATCATCGGCAGCATCATGGAGATGAAGGCCCGGGGCGCCCGGATCATCGCCGTCTGCGAGGAGGGAGACAGGGAGGTCATAGACCTCTCCGACGACCACATCGAGATGCCCGTCGGCATCCCCGAGCCCCTCTCCCCCATCCCCTACGTGGTCCCTCTCCAGCTGTTCGCCTACCATCTGGCCACGTCGAAGGGGCTGGACCCGGACAAGCCGAGGAACTTGGCGAAGAGCGTCACCGTGCCGTAGCCCCCAGCGTAAACCCTTAAGGGTCCACGCCATCCCTCTTTAACGGGATAAGCTTGTTCGATGTCGAAACGATACGCAGAGACTTCCCCATACTCGAAAAGGGCGTCGTTTACCTTGACAATGCGGCGAGCAGCCTGACGCCGGAGCAGGTCGTGCTGAAGGAGGTGGAGTTCTACAGAGAGTACCGGGCCAACGTGGAGAGGGGCGTCCACAGGCTGTCCCAGCGGGCCAGCGAGGAGTACGAGGGGGCCCACCAGCAGGTGGCGGACTTCATCGGGGCGCCGTCGGCCGAGAACGTGGCGATGATGCGGAACACTACGGAGGGTATCAACCTCGTCGCCCACGCCTTGGACTGGAGGAAGGGGGACAGGATCGTGACGACGGTCATCGAGCACCACTCCAACTTCATCACCTGGCTCAGGGCCGCCCG
>CAZWKG010000093.1:0-2969 GCA_964634705.1 uncultured Candidatus Bathyarchaeia archaeon
TAGTACTTCTTAAGTTCGTAGACCTGTTTGAGCCAGCTGTCCTTGCTGATGCGGAGAATGTAGCCGTAGTTCTCCTCCTGAGACATGACTATTGAACATAGATTGAACTACTTTTAAACCTATTCAGGCTCCTCCTCGACGAAGTCGGTGAGCGCCCTCTGCTCAGCCTCCTCCGTCTCAAGCCGCCTCCACTCCTCCTCGTCGACGACGCCCCCGACCTGCTCTTTGATGATCTTCGCCAGCCTGGCGCCTATGAGCGGGATCTCCACCAGCCTGCTCACTGTGGCCCTCTTCAGGCGTGCGATGGAGGTGAAGCCGGAGTTGTAGAGGACCCTGGCGCGCACTCTGCCGATGCCGCGTAGCCTGACCAGGGGCAGCAGGCGTTTGGTGACGCCGTACTTCACCCGGTCCCTGAGCTGCCTCAGGTGCCTCTTGGGGTCGGGAAAGCCGAGGACCTCCGCGAGCTCGTGGGCTGAGTAGAGGAGCCACTCGGCGTTGTGGACCGCGCTGTATCTGTCGCCGGGTTGGACGGAGAACCGTTCGAGTAGGTCGTTCTCCGACATCTCCTCGATCCAGGCGTTGAGGACCATAGCTGTCTTCACCTCCCCTAGGAACTGTCCATAGTCGATGTAGTCGCCTTCGTCAGGGATAGGGCAGGCGAATTCTTCCCGGTGCTCATCGACGAAATCGATTATAGTTCCCTCGTCCCACCTTCTCGGCCTGAGGATGGGCCGCATATCGGGGGTATGGCAGACGAGGTGAAACCAAGTGAAGTCGGTCACATCGAGAGCCCCCCCTCTCAGGCCGTCCCTGAGGACCACAGCCGTCAGGGGATCGATGTAGAGCTCCGAGACACGTCGACCGAAGTCCGTGGCATAGATGTAATCCCCCTTGTATCTGATCATACCCTCCAGCCTGAGGTATCTTAGGATGGCGCCGATGATCAGCTGGATGTTGCCCGTCGGGTAGTGGTAGCCGTAGAAGGTCCCGCCGAAGAAGTCGAGCAGCCCCTGCTCGGTGTGGGCGTAGTCCGAGGCGATGGCGGCCAGGGTGTGGCCGCGGAGGGCAGCCTCCTGCGCTAGCCTACTGTAGAGCCGTTCAGGCTCTCCAAGGACGTAGTTCTCCATCAGCTCGTCCTGCTCGTCGGAGGACGACGCGATGAGAACCGCCTCACCGAACTCGTCGTACTGAGGCCTGCCGGCCCTCCCGCTCATCTGCTTATACTCGAGGACCGAGATGGGTAACATCCCGTAGCCGGGCACGAACCTCCGGTAGCTGCCTATGACGACGGTCCGAGCCGGCAGGTTGACTCCAGCGGCCAGCGTCGGCGTTGCGACGATGATCTTGATCTTACCGGCCTTGAAGGCGTCCTCCACGATGCGCCGGTGCTCCATCCTAAGACCGGCATGGTGGAATGCGGCACCCCTTGAGACATACGATGCCAGATCATCGGAGAGGCTTGTCTTCTCCCCCCGGACGCTTATATCGGCCGAAACCTTCTGGAGCTCGGCCAGAGCCCGCTTGGAGAGGAGGCCCGCCAATGCCGAGGCCGATTCCCTGGCGAGGCTCATGGTGCGCCTGCGGCTCTCGACGAAGATGAGGGACTGGCCCCCCTCGACGATGGCGTTCAGCGCTATTTTGAGGTCGCCTCTTGAGTGGAGCTGCTTCAGACTTTTGACGCGTCCATCCCTGAATATGATGCTGTTGTTGAGCGCGACACCCTCCCTGAGCTCCACGGGCCTCCACCCCGTCGCGATCCACTCCGCCTCGAGCCACTCCGCCACCTCTTCGGCGTTCCTGATGGTCGCACTGAGGGCCAGGATCTGCAGGTCTGGCTTCATCTGCCTGAGCCTGGCGAGAGCCACCTCCAGGGTGGGCCCCCGGTCACCACCTATGAGGTGTATCTCATCCGCTACGACGAGGGAGATCCCACCCATCCAGGGGGTCCTGTGCCTCAGCAGGGAGTCGCACTTCTCGTTTGTCGTTATGACGATGTCGTATCCCTCGAGCCAGGGGGTTGAGCTGTCGAGGTCGCCGGTGCTGATGCCAATCCTGATCTTCCGTCCGTCCCGCCTCTCCACGCCGGCATACGCCTGGAAGGTCTCGTACTTCTCCCATGCTAGGGCTCGGAGGGGCGTCATGTAAAGGACTTTACCGCCCCGCTCGACGACGTGCTTAACGGCGCACAGCTCGGCGATGAGGGTCTTACCGCTGGCCGTCGGGCTGGCGAGGACGAGGTTCTTCCCATCGAGAACGCCGGTCTTTAGCGCGTCCACCTGCGGCGGCCAGAGCTCGTTGTAGCCGAGCCTAGTTAGTATCTCCTTGACATGCTCCGGGACATCGAGGTCAGCAACCCTCAAGAGTTGTCCACCCTTCGACTACTTATTGAGAGGCTCGAAATATTAATTTAGATGATGCCCTTATTGTCTGAGGATTCGTATGGACGTTGAGAAGTCGATAATCTATTTTGCGGAGCCGGGCGAGGGAAACACCGACAGGACTCTGGAGGCTGCGAAGACACGGGCGGAGGAGCTCGGCATAAGAGATATCGTAGTGGCTTCAACGCGCGGCGGAACAGGCGTCAAGGCCATAGAGGTCTTTAAGGGTTACAACGTCGTTGTCGTCACCCACTCCACGGGCTTCAGGGAGCCTGGGAAACAGGAGCTGGAAGAGGCGGCGGCGGAGAAGATCAGGAGCGGCGGATGCAGGATTCTTACAACAGGGCACGCCTTCGCCGGCGTGAGCCGAGCCATCCGGAGAAAGTTCGACACAGTCGGCCCTGCTGAGATCGTGGCTCAGACGCTTAGGCTCTTCGGCCAGGGGATGAAGGTCTGCGTAGAGTGTGCTGCCATGTCGGCTGACGCGGGGCTTATCCCGGCAGACAAAGACATCATTGCCATCGCGGGTTCGGGCAGAGGCGCGGACACCGCCGTCGTCATCAAACCCGCGAACTCGAGCACGCTCTTCGA
>CAZWKG010000094.1:0-2945 GCA_964634705.1 uncultured Candidatus Bathyarchaeia archaeon
AGGGCCTTGATGGTCTGGAGGCTCGTCGATATGGCGATGGCGGGCCCGTGCTCCTTCGACCAGAAGTCGAGGGTGAGGGGGCTCCTGAACTCGGGCTGCGGGTGTCCGGGCGTCTCCTCGAGCAGCCGTGCCAGGATCCGTCGCATGCCGTCCTCGGTGATGACGCCGCCCTTCGCGCAGCGGGCGTAGACCGAGGGGAAGAGCATGTGGAGTGAGAAGATGCCGGGAGTCGCCAGTAGCGTGTACCTGTGGGGCTCCTCGAAGGCCTTGGGGTAGACCTTGGATAGGGCATTCCAGAAGTCGATGAGGAGGTCAGCAAGGTCCCTTATCGACATCCCCTCGAACACCTTCTCCTTCATGATCTCAGCCACCGACCGGATGAGCGACTTGTCGTGGATGATATGCTCCTCACGCCTCCCCTCCCCGACCCGCCTCACCCTTCCTCGCCATGGGGACCTTGGGTCCTCGTTCAGGTAGTCGACGATCTCCGTCGCGAGGCCGAGTCGGACGCCCCTCCGCCCCTCCAGCTCGTAGAGCCATTCCGTCCCCTTCTCCCATAGCATCTGCTGGAGGTGCCTGTAGGCTAAGTCGGTGGGGACGCTTCGCTGTCGGCGGTTGACGATGTAGAAGAGCATCAGCTCGTCGAACCTCTTCTGCAGCCGGAGCAGCGAGACGATGACGGGGTACTCCTCGAAGTCGGCGTTCCTCTCCACAGCCCGCTTCAAGGCTTCGACCCTGTGCTGCCCATCGATGAGCCAGAGCTTCTCGTCGTCGCCGATCGTCAGCTCACCGAGGACGCACCAGCCGAGGTCGTGCCCCGCCTCAAAGCTTAAGTCGCCGCGGACGTTGAGCAGGACCGAGGTCGGGAAGCAGCCGAGCTCCTTCATTAGATACCTGACAACGGATCCTCGGCCCCCGCTTAACCGCCTCTCGTCGGGGAGGCGCTGATAACCTTCGGTGTTCCCGGGCGTCCACCGGTCGATGGTACACCTCTCGATGAGTTGATACGCGGGCATTATGGAGACGTAGATCTCGAACTGGGTCCTTCCTCCGCGCTGTCTGATGGCAAAGGCATTGAGGCGCATCCAGAACCACCCTTCTCTAGATTAAGGGGTTAGGGGAGATAAAACTAATCAAATTGCAGGATCTCCGACAGTTTTAATATCTTTCATCCTAAATGATGCGTTGTCGAAATGAGAGACATCGGCGGCTTCCTGCGCCTCATCCGGCCCGTCAACTGCATCATGATGGGGTCCGCCGTCCTAGTGGGAGCGGCGATAGGGGGCGGAGCCGGAATCCTCAGCTCCTGGCAGAACCTGATCCTCGGATTCGCAACTGGCTTCGCCCTCACAGGCAGCGCGATGTGTATCAACGATTACTACGACAGGGAGATCGACACAATCAACGAGCCAGACCGGCCCATCCCGAGCGGGGCCGTGACTCCTGGGGAGGCTCTGGCGGCATCTGTGGCCCTGAGCGCTGTGGGTCTCTTCGCCGCCTGGCAGACGAGCTTCAGTTGTCTGGCTGTCGCCGTCTTCTCCTGGGCCGTTATGGCCCTCTACTCCACCAGGGGGAAGCGGACAGGCCTCCCTGGGAACCTGCTTGTGAGCGTCTGCATAGCCACCCCCTTCATCTACGGGGGGCTGGCCGTCGAGAACGCCATCTCGGCCTCTTCCTTCCTGTTCGCCCTGATGGCCTTCCTGTCGAACACGGGACGGGAGGTGACGAAGGGCATCGTCGACGTCGAGGGGGACCGGATGTCTGGCATAAGAACAATCGCCGTATCCATGGGCCCCTCGGTCGCGGCATGGGTCTCGGCCCTCAGCTATATCTCGGCCGTCGCCATCTCGATTGTACCGCTCTACCTCAGACTCGTCTCCCTATGGTACGTGCCCTTCGTCGCCCTGACGGACGTGGGGCTGGTCTATCTTTCCATCTCCTTGATCCGAGAACCAAGCAGAGAGAACAGCAGGCGAGTGAAGAACATGGTGCTGATCTTCATGCTCCCCGGCCTGATAGGCTTTCTGGCGGGCAACCTCCTTTGATCAAGGTTGCCTACGCCTGAAGGGCGTCCTCCTACTCTTGGCGCCTCCCTGCGCGATATAACAGTATTGCAGCTATGAAGCCGGCCAGCAAAAGGACGAGCCTATCCCTTTGAAGAATCTTAAGCCACAGGTTTATTATGGGGATCTCATGGGATGGGAGGTCGGCGAAACTGGTGACCAGAACTCCCTCCTCCTCGACGCCCAGGCACCAGAAGGTGAGTCTGTCTTCAAACCATAGGCTTTCTACGCTCGACTCCAGCCTGTGGCGGACAACCCCTCTGCAGGTTAGGTTATATGGTGGGCGCACGCCCTCGGTCTCCTCCATGGAGATGAGGTTCACATCGAAGTGCTCGAGAGGTGGTCCGCCACCTCTGCCAACCTCCCTCTTCAATCCATCCTTGCTCAGGTACACGGAAAATTGGAGCTCCCCCATCGCCATGTCTACATCGCGTCTTCTCCAATCGGGGCGTGTGTCGAACCCGATGTGGGCGTCGCCGAAAACCGTGATGTTGTGGCTCGGATAGGATACAAAGGCGGTCGCCACCTCTACGCCCTCAAGCTCTCTTTCCCCCTCCTCGTCCCAGATGTATATCACAGCGAGGGGGACTTCCGACTCTTTGTAGGGAGTCGTGATGGCGGTTAAAACCCTATGCTCAAACCCATCAACGTAACCGCTGAGACTAAGATCAGACCCAGTGAGGATCCAAACCTCAGCTGTTCCATGTAAGAAGGTATTAGGGATAATGAATCCGCACAGCCCAGCCGTGAGGGTCAGGGCGGTCAGGAGGAACTCCAGGGGGCGCTCCTGGATCGGGAGGCGCGAGAAAAGAGCGTCGAGGGATGCCTTGCGGAGCCGGGATCTCCCGAGCAGGGTCTCCCTGGGACACCAGCCTCGAAACC
>CAZWKG010000095.1:0-2528 GCA_964634705.1 uncultured Candidatus Bathyarchaeia archaeon
CCACGAGGTCGCGATGCCGGAACAGGGCATTGTCGTCTATGTTGAGGCGGGCGTCCGCCGCGACGAATCCGTCCCCAGTCAACGCAAGGGGGTTGATCTCTGTCAACTCGGCGTCCATCTCGACGGCTACCCTGTAGAGTTTGACGAGGAGGCCGGCGAGCCCCATCATACTCCGACCATAGCAGCCGATCCGCTTCGCGACCCAGCGCGCGTGGTAGGGGCGGAGCCCTTGGAGGGGGTCGATCACGTGCCTCACGATCTTCTCAGGGGCCGTGGCTGCGACCTCCTCGATGTCGATGCCGCCCTCTGACGACGCCAGCACGACGTGGGACCGGCTCTGCCTGTCGACGACGATTCCAAGGTAAAGTTCATCCTCTATGCTCAGCTTCTCCTCGACCAGCACCTTCCTGACCTTGACCCCTCTTAGCCTGCCTACGAGGAGCCTCTCCGCGGCCTCGGCAGCCTCGGCAGGCGTGTCTGCGAATAGTATGCCGCCCGCCTTCCCACGCCCCCCGACACGGACCTGGGCCTTGACGGCGACAGGGCGCCCGATGCCCTTGGCGACCGTCCTCGCCTCCATGGGCGTGGCCGCCTCGCCTCCTTCGGGCGTCGGGATGCCGAATTCCCTGAAGACCCCCTTCGCCTCGCACTCTAGGAGCTTCAATCCGTCGTCTCTCCTTAAGTGGTTTGGATCGACAAAAAGTCTACGCCCCTATCTATTAAATATACGGCGGAGATCCGTCTCACCCTCTGATTTATAGATCGGATTTTATCGCGAATCTTCGTTTCAGCGGGTTTTCTCGTATCTTTAAAGGGGCCATTCCCCCCGCCCGCTGGTGGGTTGTTCTCGTTTTCGAAACGGCTATTACAACAGAAACCTACGTACTGCACCGGGTGTTGATTCGGAGATGGAGTATAAAGAGCTGGTGGAAGGCGTCAGGATCCCTGTTCTGGGTATGGGGACGTGGGGCATGGGCGGTAGGCTGACGCCGGACACCTCCCGGGACGAGGAGGAGGTTGCGGCCCTCCGGGCTGGTATCGACCTAGGCATGACCCACATCGACACTGCCGAGGAATACGGGGCGGGCCACGCCGAGGAGCTGGTGGGCGAGGCCATCAAGCCCTACGACAGGTGCGACCTCTTCATCACCACCAAGGTCTGGAAGACCCACCTCAGGTACGACGACCTGGTCGCGTCGATGGAGGCGAGCCTGAGGCGCCTCGGTGTCGACTACGTCGACCTCTACCTGATTCACTGGCCGAACCCTGAGGTCCCGCTTCGGGAGACGATGAAGGCGCTCGAGCATTGCGCCGAGGAGGGCTACACCCGGTTCATAGGCGTCAGCAACTTCCCTAAGCCCCTCCTCGCGGAGGCCCAGTCTTATCTGAAGGATCACCGTCTCATCGCCGACCAAGTCGAGTACAGCCTGACGGAGCAGGCCCACAGCAGGGAGCTGCTCCCCTACTGCCAGGAGAACGACGTGATGCTTATCGCCTACACGCCTCTGGCGAAGGGGCGGCTTGCCAGGCCCGGGAACGTCGTCCTCGACTCTTTGGCTGAGAAATACGGGAAGACGCAGGCACAGGTCGCCCTGAACTGGCTGATCTCGAAGGAGAAGGTCGTCGCTATACCGAAGGCCTCGAGGCTGGAGCATCTGACGGACAACGTCGGGGCTGTGGGCTGGAGGCTCGGCGATGAGGACTTCAGAAGGCTGAGCGAGGCCTTCCGCTGACTCTGGTGTATGTTCTCATTTCTCTAAATTGGGGCTTCTTCAGACCAAAGCAAGATAGAGATAGCTTCCTAGAAACGGGTATTTGGTGCGGAGGGTGGGTTTTGAACCCACCGCGTTTTAGAGATGTCTCATGCAAACTCCCTCTTTATTTATCAACAATTTTGATATTCATTATATAGCGGAATTATTGAGAATGACAATTACATATCAAACATTTACGTCTTTTTTGGATTTAGGAGCCTCAACAGCTCCCTGCTTCTTATAATCTTTATTCCCTCATATTCCATCAGTGATAGGAGGTCTTCATCTCCAGTTACGATATAGTGGGACGCTCCTGAACGCCCGCACTCTAGAATCCTGATGTCTTCTCTATCCCTGATCTCGATGTCACCCAGCCTCGTAGGGAGGCAGACTTCCGATATCTCGATAATCCTTATGAGGTAGCCTTCAACCTCCTGCTCGCCAACCTCAAGACGGGTCAGAACCTTCCCTAACTCGTCGAGAATGGCGGGCGAGGTTATCGGCTTGAACTTTCCCTCGATGGCTGCCTCAAGGATCCTTCTCTCATTTCCAGGGTATAATAGGGCTGAGACAAGAATGTTCGTGTCCAGTGTGGCGCGGATCAATCTCCTCGCCTGATAGCTCTAATAGCCTTCAGAACATCCTCCGGGGTTATGCCTCTCTCTATAGCGAATTTTTCCCCATACTCGAAGAGCTCATCCCAGCTGGGCAGGGATAATTTCCTCAGGATAACCAGGTCCTTTACTTCCGTGGCCACGAGGTAGTCGCCCTCCA
>CAZWKG010000096.1:0-2271 GCA_964634705.1 uncultured Candidatus Bathyarchaeia archaeon
TCGATGATGGCGTAGCGCTTGTCGCCGGCCATCATCTTGAAGTGGTATCGGTTCAGATGATCCTCAATGAGGTGGTATCCGGGCATCGGGAGCGAGTCGAGGTCCTCGATAAGGGGGCGAGGGGGCGTTGAGATGACCTTGTCACCGTGTCTGAATGTGAGTCCTATCACGTCGGCGAAGTTATGGCCTGTCTCCATCGCTTCGACGACCTCGACCATGGTCTGCTCGCCTTCGCCTCGGACGATGGCGTCGATGACAGGGTACTGCTCCAAGCTGGGCTCAGCGAGGGCGGTGAAATGCTGCCCCCCAGTGATGGTGAGGGCGTCAGGTGCCACCCTCTTCGCCGTCTCCAGAGCCCTAACGACGGTGTAGGCGTTGCACGTCGCCAAGCTGCTGACTGCGACGATATTGGGCTCCTCGGCCTCCAGCCTCCTCTCCAGCCCCATCCAGTCGAGGCCCTCCGCCTGGCAGTCGATGACAATGATCTCGTCTCTGGGGCGTCTGTCTTCGAGGTAGGCGGCGAGCTGGATGACGGCCGTGGGCGGCGGCAGATACTCGCCCATGACGAACCAGAACTCCTTGGGCGGTTCGACGAAGATGACCCTCAAGTTGCTCTCTCTACGTGTCATCGCCGAGCCTCAAATAGTTATCTAATCCCAAAAGGGCCTTTTAATGCGAATTATCTGAGGCAGCACCTTCATGAAAGATGCTCAATTATAGAAGGGGTCCCTCTTCGCCTCACAGCAGATAGAGTATCAGCGGCAGGAGGGCGAGAACTCCTAAAACCAAACAAAGGCTCCAGAACCGGACCCTACGGGCGAGCCTTAGGAGGAGGTCCATGGAGAAAAACGCCGAAAAGAAGGAGGTGACAACGACCACTATGAAGCTCAACCCAGGCTGCGGAGCCCCTTCGACGAACATAAGACCCACAGCAGCGGCGAAAGCAGCGGGGATACTCATCAGGAATGAGATGCGAAACGCCTCTTCGCCAGAGAAGCCTCTGAGCAGAAGCGCCGATGTGGTGACGCCGGAGCGAGAGACACCCGGTATGGCGGAGAATCCTTGGACCACGCCGAGGAGGGCGCCCTCACCCAGGCTTAGGGTCTCAGCGGTATGGGTTCCTCGCCTCCGAGCTGTCCTCTCAACCACGCCGGTGAATATTAGGGCGACCCCTGTGAGCCCAATCAGGGCCTCGCCATATATGCTCGCCAGGCGAGCGAAGAGGAAGAGGGGCAGCCCTACGACGCCCGTCACGCCCGTGACAATGGCAAGAAAGCGGAACATCCGGCGGTCCATCTCTGAGCTTGGGCGGAGTATACGCACTATATCTCCTCTGAAGTAGGCTAGGGCAGCAAAGCCAGTGCCGAGGTGGAGGTAGACAGATAGGCTGAGGGCTTCGGTGGGCTCCAGCCCGAGGAGGGCGACCATGAGTAGGAGGAGGCTACCTTGGCTTGAGATGGGCAGCCACTCCAGGGCGCCCTGGAGGAGCCCGACGATGAGGGCCATGACCAGAGGTGACACAGACGTTAGAGGGTCGAAACAGGATAAAACACCTACGAAACCGAGGACCCTAGGCCCGAGATATCTTCAATGATCGCCACATATTTTGGGACTAAGCGGCAGTGTCCTTCGTTTAGCGTTTAACTCTGATTAGCCCCAGCTTAAGCTTCATGCCGTCGATGTCAAATTCACCCAGATGGGAGCCCTGTGGGGGTTCGCCGACATGGAGTCCGTCTGAGAGGGTCTCGGCGGCTATGTACTCGTCTTCGACCTTGAAGACGACTTCGACCTCGGCATCGCCTGAGTAGTAGGTCTCGATATGGTCGTCGATCTCGAAGTCGGCCTCCTTCCTCAACGCCTGGATCCTCCGCACCACGTCCCGTGCCAACCCCTCGTACCCCAACTCCTCTGTGATCGTGGTCTTGACGCCAACCAGCAGCCCGCCCTCCTCCACCGTCGAGTACCCGGGCAGTGGGACCGATTCCACCTCGACCTCCTCAGGCTGCACCTCGACGATGATATCGTCCAACTCGATCCTGACCGGTTCACCAGCCAGCAGCCTCACAGCCTCTGCTTTGGTTAGCTTCCTCAGCGCTTCCACGACTTTTGGATATAGTTTGCCGTACTTCCTGCCAAGAAGGCGGGCGACGGGTCTAACCTCATACCGCAGGAGCTCCTCCCTGTCAGGGGTCAGTCTCAATCCTTTCACGTTCAGTTCGTCCATGATGAGGTCGGTGAGACCATCGAGCTGTTTAATGTACGGCTCCTCTG
>CAZWKG010000097.1:0-2258 GCA_964634705.1 uncultured Candidatus Bathyarchaeia archaeon
AGCTTCGTCGAGTCGTCGTCCCCCTTCCGCACCGCCTTCGTGTACGGATCAGCAGCTAGAACCTCCATCAGCGCCTCAAGTGGGTCCACGCCCAGCTCCTCAGCGGCTTGGGCAACTGTCTTGTCTACGAAGCGGTCGTCCTTGCAGCTGACGATGGTGGGTAGGTCCGCCCAGGCGGGGTTGATGTTGGGGTTTAGGCCGTACCACTTCCCGCTCATGATGGTCTCCTTGATCTCGGCGCGGAACTCCCTCATCCTGAGGGTCTCGAGGAACTTCTCCCTGGAGCCGGAGACCCTCAGCCAGGGGAGGAGCAGCCCCACGAGCCAGGGGGAGGTGTAGATGCCGCCTGTCAGGTGGTGGGGGATGAGGTCGAAGTTCACGTCGATCCCCTCCTCTCCAGCGTCATCTATCGCCTTCAGGGTCGCCTTGACCGAGGCCTCCGTCATGACCTCGCTGCCGCTGGGCCAGACGTCGTAGAGAGGGCTGAGATGCGAGATCTGCACCGGCATCTTGCACCGCCTCCCGACCTCGATGGCCTCGATGATTCCTTTAATCTTCGGCGGAGGAAACTCGCTGGGCCTCCGGGTCCTCCTCAGTCCTGTCCTGAGGCTGTGGCTGGTGTAGACGCCGCCGTACTTGGCAGCCACCTTGGCGCAGGCAACCAGCTCCTCGAGGTCGGCGTAGAAGCCGGGCTCGTAGTCGCGGCCGACGCTGAGGCCCCGGCAGCCGTCCTCCATCGCCTGGCGGACCTGCGCCCTCATGGCTCTGATCTCCTTCTTTGTGGTGGTCCGCTTGAAGTCGGGGCCCATGACGAGGTATCGGATGTCGCCGTGGCCGACTATGGGGACGTAGTTGGGGGTCAGTCCCTCCGCCTCGACCCGTTTGAAGAACTCGCCCATGGTGTGCCAGTCGATCTCCCATCCGTAGAGTTCCCTGTGCCTCTCATTAATGAGGTCCCGATGCTGCAGCCTGTCAGGGTAGTACATGTCGGGGGCGATGTCGTTGTAGAGGTCGTAGAGGAGATAGGACTGGTCGATGTAGTCGCCGTAGGGGCCAGGGCTGGTGCCGCAGTTGCCGCCGACGAAGGTGGTTATCCCCTGCCGGACGAAGCCCTCCGCCTCAGGGTAATAGAGGATGGAGAGGTCGCCGTGGTCGTGGACGTCTATGAAGCCCGGGGTCGCCGCCATCCCCTCCGCTTCGATGACGACCTCGGCGTCTCCCTTCACCTCACCTACGGCGACGATCCTCTCGCCCTTGACGGCGATGGAGCCTCTGAAGGCGTCGGCGCCGGTTCCATCCACGATGGCGGCGTCCCTGATCAGGACGTCGTACTCCTCTGACATGACAACCGGAGAATATGGGGCGGAGGCGACCTTAATGTTTTCCGAGACTGACGCCTGATAGACCCAACTATTTACAGATTTACACGTGCGCGAAGGAGGCTCGCCAAGAGTGCAACTTCCTCCCTATCTAGAGAAATCTCTTCGTCTTCTATCTGATCCAAATCAGACAGGGGGTCCTGTTCAATCTGTCGTTCCGCATCTTTGAACATTCCGTAGACCACGCTATAATATTCTGTAACTTATATGTGAGGAACCCGCCGGAACGCCGTGGAACAAGTGTTCCATATACTATTTCCTCTAACCTGCGCGCAAAAGAAGGCGTTCCGAATGCTGGGGGACTCGCACACGCGTAAGTAATTCAAATCGGATATTTGTAACTTCATCAAGTCAGACACCGGCTCGAAGAGGAGACCCTACCTCAAGGCGCCGGCTCGGAGAGGAGACTGCAGGCTTATCCATCACCAGCACGGCCTTCAAAGACGGTGAAGCGATACCTCTTAAATATACATGTGACGGTGAAGACCTATCGCCGCCCTTGTCGTGGAGCGGTGCTCCTGAGGGGACGAAGACCCATGCATTGATCGTTGAGGATCCCGATGCACCCGTCGGAGTGTTTACACACTGGGTTCTGTTCAACCTGCCGGCGGAGGTCGATGGTCTACCTGAGGGTGTGCCGAAGCAGAATAGTTAGAGGATGGCGGCGTTCAGGGGAGGAACGGCTTCGGGAAGATAGGGTATGGAGGCCCGTGTCCTCCTAAAGGTAAGTCTCACAGATACAGATTCCACCTATACGCCCTGGACATAGAACTGAACCTAGAAGCTGGAGCTTTAAAGCAGGATGTGTTGAAGGCTATTGAAGGCCATATACTGGCTGAAGGCGAGATTACAGGCCTCTATAGTAGGTGACACAGACAC
>CAZWKG010000098.1:0-2254 GCA_964634705.1 uncultured Candidatus Bathyarchaeia archaeon
AGACCCGTGACTGGGAGCAGTACATCCAGAACATGAGGAAGACCTACGTCGACTGCTACGAGCCGGTGAGGATCATCAGCAGGTCGAAGGAGATGCTCGGCGACTACGACTTCTTCTTCGAATGGAGCGAGGAGCCCACCATCGAGCAGGTGGAGAACCTAATCGAGAAGATCGATGAAGCCCTTGGAAGCATTGGCTGCAACTACACCATCACGACGAAGTGAGCCCTACCCCCTGATCTCCCCATTTATCTCGTTGTCTCAGTCCCGAGTCTCCGCCGCCTGGGATACTATCCCACTTTCGATTTGTTCTGAGACAGCCTCCCTCGCAACAACTGCGTGATAAAGAATAGCAAACATCTTCAGATCCTTTGGACTAGTGGACTACGCCGAGTCTGTGTAACTCGTCCAGTAGGACGGAGCGCGCCCGTCTCAGCCGGGTCTGCTGCTCGACGTACTCATCCCCTGTCATCCTGCCCTCTCTGAAGCCTTCTTCGAGCTTGGCGAGCTGGGCTTCCATCTCCGCTATGCGCCCCCTGAGCATTTCGGCGTATGCGGCGGGGCCGGTAACCGCTGGGCCGACGGGCTCGACTTCGGTCTTGATGACCCCGTCATGGATGCGGAGGATACGGTCGGCCGCCCTTGCTATGGCGGGGTCGTGGGTCACCATTAGGACGGTCTTCCCCATCTCCCTGTTAACCTTGGAGAGGTAGTCGACGACGATGCGAGCGTTGAAGGTGTCAAGCTCGCCGGTGGGCTCGTCGGCCAGGATCAGCGGCGGGTCATTCGTCAGAGCCGCAGCCATGGCTACCCTCTGCTGCTCGCCCCCGCTCAGCTCCCCCGGCTTGTGCCCCATCCTGTCGCGGAGGCCGACCACATCGATGAGTTCTTCGACCCGCCTCCTCCGCTCTGCCTTGTGGATGCCTAGGGCTATCGTAGGGAGCTCGATGTTCTCGGCAGCCGTCAGCGTTGGAATCAGGTTCATCGTCTGGAAGACGTGTCCCACGGTGCTACGACGGAACTCCACCAGCTCCGCGGGGGTCAGCCGGGTCACATCTGTGTCGAAGACTTTCACGTATCCCGCTGTGGCCTTGTCTAGGCCGCCGATGATGTTGAGAAGGGTTGTCTTCCCCGACCCTGAGGGGCCTATGAGAGAGACCATCTCCCCCTCCTCAACCGTCATGTCCAAGCCCCGTAAGGCTTGGACCTCAACCGAGCCGAGGGTGTATATCTTGATCAGGTCCCTTACAACCACAGCCACGATATAAACCTCCTAAACACCTCTGCAATCACTCCTCGATCCTCCATGTCGGATGGCTGGATAAGCGCCTTGAAGCCATGAGGATGGGCGCCACCGTTGAGACGATCAGAAGCCCCACAACCACGGCTAGGCTCAGCTGCGCCGATAAGGGGAAGATGATGCGTCTCTCCAGAGACGCTAAGACCGCGGCGTTGAAGAACCCCGTCTCGCCACGTAGGGAGATGAAGCCCACGATGAAGCCTAGGACTATTGCGAAAGCATCCATGCCTATGTTCTCAACTAGAAGCATCACGGCGAGCTGCGCCGTGGAGAAGCCACGGATGGCCATGATGGTGAGCTCCTTCCATCGGCTCCTCAACGCCGTCGTGACGATGAGAGCGACGCCGACAGACGAGACCAGCGCCGCGAAGTAGACGCCGAGCTCCTCTATCCTGCGGGGACCGACGAGGAAGATGTTGGATGAGGCCTCCCTGACACGTTCCTCGGCGACATCAACGCCCTCGACATCTGGGTCGAGGTCCTCGACGGCCTCCGCGAAGTCGGATGTGTCTGCATCCTCCTCGAGCTTCACGAGGATACGGACCTGCTTTATGTACCTCTCCTTCACCTTGCTTAGGAACGTGTCGGGGACGTAGACGGTGGGGTTCTGCAGGGTCCAGCTCTCCCAGGGTTCCCGTCCGAAGAGGCCGACGACGGTCAGGGAGTGGACCTTCGTCCCCTGCTTGATGAGCATCGTCGAGTTCAGCTTGACTCCGAGACGCTCGGCCGCGCCCTTCTCCATGATAACCGCCGTATCGGAGGAGTCCATCCTCTCGAAGGCGCCAGCTCCCTCGAGCCAGCCGGCCCCCATGTAGGCTGTCTCCCTCCACTCGAGGGGGTCGATGGCCCTTAGGGGTATGGTGCCGAGGGTGCTCTCTGCCTCAAACCACGTTTCGACGGTGGCGGAAGCAACACCCTCCATCTCTGCGATCCTCTCCGCCAGGTTCCCCGCGTC
>CAZWKG010000099.1:0-2249 GCA_964634705.1 uncultured Candidatus Bathyarchaeia archaeon
GACTGAAGAATCCTGAGACGCGGCGTAGGATCAAGGACGACATGATAGAGGAGAAGGTCCCGGGCCCGGGTCCATGCGGCCTCGTGAAGCGAGGGATGTGGGACCAGATCAACATCTCCTCGTACCCCGCTGATGGGCCGGTGGGGAGGACGTTAGCCGAGATCGCGGAGGAGCGGGGCGTCGACCCCTTCAACGCCTACTTCGACCTGCTGCTGGAGTCCGAGGCAGAGGGTGGTGTCGTCGGCTTCTACTACAACGAGGAGGACATCCGCCACGTGCTGGCCCACCCTCGCAGCATGATCGGATCGGACGGCTACGCCCTCGCGCCCTACGGCGTCCTCGGCACGGGACGGAACCACCCTCGGAGCTACGGCACCTTCCCCATGATCTTCCGGAAGTACGTCCGCGGCGAATCGATGCCAGAGCTATGGCACGATTCAGGCGAGAGCATCCTCTCGCTGGAGGAGGCTGTGAGGAAGATGACCTCCGCCCCGGCGGGGAAGCTCGGCCTCCGTGACAGGGGTCTCCTGAAGCCGGGTATGTGGGCGGATATCGTCGTCTTCAACTCGGATACGGTCGCCGACACCGCGACCTACCTCGACCCCTATAGGTATCCCGTCGGCATAGTTCATGTGCTGGTGAACGGCGTGGTCGTCGTCAGCGAGGGAGAGCACACAGGAGCACTCCCTGGAAGGCCACTGAGGCATGGGGCCTGAATCGGCTCATCATTCCTGGGGTTCGATGCGCTCGTGCTGGTAGACGCCGCTGTAGCCTTCGTCGACCTCATCGGTCCTGAAGAAGATGAGCTGGGCGATCCGTGCGTTCCTCTTCAGCCTGATGCCTGAGGGGTTGTGGACGACGAGGAGGGAGCTGCTCCTTCCGTGGTAGCCGGGGTCCCAGACCGCGGTCTCGATTGCCACTCCGTTCCTAAGCATCGTCGAACGCGTCCGGGCGATGGCGACCAGGTCTAGAGGCATCTTAACCACCTCGTTGTAGATGATGATGTAGCAGCCCTGGGGCAGAGTGTACCAGCCGTCGGCGTCCGGTTCAAGGGAGGTCGTCGGCGCGATCCTCCTCTCCTCATTAGAGAAGTCGACACTCCCGCCACCGGCGTATGCGTGGACCTCGGCTATGGAGAGGTCGAAGCCGCTGGGCTGGATCTGCTTCTCTAGGTCGATGTAGCCTGTTATAAGCTGCTGAGTCTCTATGAGCCTCATGATCTCTTTGGAGTTGAGCATCTGGCCCCGCCTGTGCTGTTCTTGTTGAACAATGTATCCCTTATTGCATATATCGCTTCTAATTTATAGATGCCACTCCGACTCCTTTTGTCGGTTAGCCCTGTAGGATGGTTCTAGGGATTTTATGTTTTACCCGTTTCTGCGGATGGGTGTTATGGGTACGAACTCCACGCTCGGCCTCCTGGGGCGGGTCTCCATCCTGTACAGCCCCATCAAAGAGTAGACCTCGTTTGGGAGCTCCATTTCGACGCATTCGCCGAGGAGCTTGCATGCCTCCTCCGCCGTGATGGGGAAGTCGTGGGTGTACTTCCCGCTGACGAGCTCCTCCACGATCTTCTCCTTTTCCTCCTCCTTGTACCTGTCCCCGATGAGTTGCCTCACCGTATTCTTCATCTGCCCTATCGCCTTCTTGGACTCCTCCGCCAGTATGAGGGTCCTGTCGTCGATCTCGTCGATCTTCTTCTGCTCGACCACCTTGAGTACGGAGGATGCCGGATGGACCCCCTGCTGATCTCCGAGCTGAGGGTCGACGGGCCCGAGGACGGCGTTGGGGTCCATCATGATCTCGTCGGTAGCCAGGGCGATGAGGGTGCCGCCGCTCAGGGCGTAGTGGGGTATCATCACTGTCTTCCGGCCCTGGTGGTCCTTTAGGGCGAAGGCTATCTGGGTTGAAGCGAGAGCTATCCCCCCTGGGGTGTGGAGGATGAGGTCTATAGGCCCATCTTTCGGGGTCAGCCTTATGGCCCTGAGGACCTCCTCGCTGTCGTCGATGTCGATGTACCTCGTGATGGGGATGCCTAGGAATGAGATGGTCTCCTGCCTGTGGATGAGTGTTATGACGTTCGTACCCCTCTTCTTGGCCAGCTTGGTCAGTTCCCTCGTCCTCGCTGTGTTGAGGAGATACTGCTGAATTCTCGGAGTCAGGATCAAGATTAAGAACAGGATGACCCAGAAATTGCTCAGAATTGCTTCAAAACCGTCCATTTTCTCAACTTGAAATCTGCATTCACC
>CAZWKG010000100.1:0-2159 GCA_964634705.1 uncultured Candidatus Bathyarchaeia archaeon
TTGATGAGCTCCGGGCTGTCGAGGAGGTCCTCGTTCACCTCGACGACGGTCCCGGAGACAGGTGAGTACATGTCGGAGACCGCCTTCACGGACTCGACGGCGCCGATGGACCCCATCCGGGTGGCCTCGCTGCCCACCTCCGGCAGCTCGACGTAGACGATCTCGTGGAGCTGCTTCTGGGCGTAGTCGCTGACGCCGACGAGGACAGAGCCGTCCTCCAGCCTCCTAGCCCACTCGTGCTCCTCCGTGTAATGGAGGTCGTCCGGGATCTGGTACTCCTCGCTCAACTCCTCTCCCTCTTCCAACCGTATTTGGATTCATCATAGAAGGGGTGAGACTTAACAATCTTTCCCTTCGCCAGCCTGCTCCGGATCTTTATCTTCACCGGCGTCCCCAGTTTCGCGTGGCTCGGCGGCACATAGCCCATCGCGATGCCGATGCCTATGGTGGGGCTCAGCCCCCCGCTGGTTACGACGCCTATGAACTCGCCTCCGTCCCAGATCTCGTAGCCGTGCCGAGGGATCCCTCTCTCCTCCATCATGATGCCGACGCGCCTCCGCTTCACCCCCTTCTCCCTCACCTTTTGCAGCGCCTTCCTGCCGATGAAGCCGCCGGGCTTCTTGAACTTCACCACCCACCTGAGGCCAGCCTCCAGAGGGTTCGTCTCTTCGTCGATGTCGTTCCCGTAGAGGCTGAGGCCAGCCTCCAGCCTGAGGCTGTCACGCGCCCCCAGGCCGCACGGCTCTATGCCGAACTCCTCCCCGGCTTTCAACAGGTCGTTCCACACCGTCAGCGCCTTCTCAGGGCTCCGGAGAGGCGTGTCGAGTAGGAAGACCTCGAAGCCGTCCTCGCCGGTGTAGCCCGTCCTCGCCGTCATGGTGGCGAAGCCGCATATCTCCACCCGGCCGAGCTGGAAGCGGTCGATCTCCTTGAGTGATCCAGTGCAGAGCCTCTGGAGGGTCTCTTCCGCCCTTGGCCCCTGGACCGCGATCATCGCCACTTCGTCGGAGATGTCCCGTAGGCTGACTTCGAAGCCCTCGGAGTGGCCTTTGAGCCACTTGAAGTCCTTCTCCCGGTTGGAGGCGTTGTAGACGATGAAGAACCTGTCGGCTGCGAGCTTGTAGATGATGAGGTCATCGACGATGCCCCCTTCAGGTTTGCACATGACTGTGTAGAGGCCGTTCATGGGGCTGAGCTTAGAGACGTTGTTGGTGACGACGTGGTTCAGGAACCTCTCGGCTTCCCGCCCCTCCGCCGTAACCCTCCCCATGTGGCTCGTGTCGAAGATGCCGACGGCGCTGCGGACGGCGTGGTGCTCAGGGATGACGCCCTCAAACCAGACGGGCATCTCGAACCCCCCGAAGTCGACAAGCTTGCCATGTTCCTTATGGTAGGCATATAGGTGCGTCCTCTTCAGATCCATATCTAATCCTATTTCCTAGTGTCGGCGTCGAAGATAAAACTGTTCGTCTATGGGGGCATAAACTCCGCTGGAGACGTTAACCAGACACGGCGCCCCTTTATTCGCAGGGGGTCACCGTGACGTTCTCGGAGGAGAAGGTCAGCCTCTTGTTGCAGTGGGGGCATCTCCCGCCGTACTTCTTTATGATGTCCTGCGGCGACTTGAGGATATCTCCCTCGTACAGTAGATACTCGCAATCTGAGCATTTTACAGTCTGCGGCATCCTCTCCACTCTGATATTTGGTTGAAGACTCAAATTAAAGCCTTATCTAAGCCCCCGGCTCCGCGGAGGCTCCGGGAGGAAAAAGGCATATATTTTGCAGCGGATAACTGTATCTTCCTGAAGGAGGCTAGAGGCATCTCGTCTATAAGCAGAAGGGTGAAGCGACTGGTCAGCGATCTCCGTCATAGGTCGAAGATCAGGTTGAAGGTCCCCCTGACTCTGGTCACGGCGTCCATCGTCCTCTTCACCACCTTCATAGTCGGTGGCGGCATCTACGACCTACTTGACAATCCGCAGGCCATAGTACCGGGGGGGAGGGGCTGGGTAGCGGTAAGCCCATACATGGATAAGCAGACGATCAACGAGAGCATCCTCAGCATGGTCTTCACCGTCCTCATCTTCGTCGGCCTCCTCTCCTCCTACAGAAGCACCCAGGTCGCCTACGACTCGAAGAGGGCGACGACGATGCTCATC
>CAZWKG010000101.1:0-2127 GCA_964634705.1 uncultured Candidatus Bathyarchaeia archaeon
TGTCGCAAGTATTATTTACTCATCCTGACTATTTTCCTTCGACCTCTATGTGGCGGCTCAGTGCGAGGCTTATCCTGGCCTTCTCCGTCGAGTTCATAATCGACCTGGTCTTCTTCACCTTCGTGGCTTGGCTCTTCGGAGCCAGAGATCTGTGGATGCTCGCCTACGGCGTATTCTTCACAGTAATCCTCCTCTTCGTCGAGTGGCTCCTTGGCCCATCGCTTATCTCCTCACTCTTCGAGGCCAAGTGGATCGAGCGGAGCGACGACCCCGTGCTTTGGTCGATGGTCCACGAGGAGGCCGCCAAGGCCGGGGTCAAGGTGAGGAAGATTGGCATCGTCGACAATGAGGCGCCCAACGCCCTGGCTTACTCATTCCTCACGGGGCGGCCTCACCTAGTATTCACCAAGGGTATGCTGGTCAATATGACGTTGCCAGAGGTGAGGGCTGTCGCCTGCTACCTCATCGGGAGCGCCAAGTCGGGTGGCCTCTGGGTTGTTACAAAACTCTCAGGGTTGTTGACCATCCCCTATAGGATCGCAGGGGGTTATGTCCGTGCCCGCGTGGAGGGGAGGCGCCCCGGCTACGGCAGCTTCTTAGCGGCAGGCGTCGGCTACCTCTTTTTCATCCTCACCTATCCCCAGAGCGTCATGGTCAGCAGGATAATCTCCATCTTCGGCGACGAATTCAGCATCCTCCACACGAAGGACCCGTCGAGGTTCATCAGCGCTCTCATGAAGGTTTCGGCGGGGTCAGCCCTGAGGCCGATGGACCCCATCAGGACTGAGTGCACACCCCTCAAATGCCTCATGTTCCAGGACCCGACGCTGGCCCTGCGCGACGCTGCAGCGATGAGGGAGGCCGCCGGGAAATGGGGGATCGACCTGAACCGGCTGATGGGCCTGAAGGGGCTCCGCTTCCCAGACGAGGACGAGTTGAGGCTCCACATCTTCGAGCGGTTCTGGTCCCAACCAGATCCGGTCGCCAGGCTGGAGCATGCCATCGAGTTTGGAAAGAACGTTCAGGCGCCCATCAAGGTCGGCCTGAGCTGGATAGAGTAGGGCTATTCGATCCTGACGGGGGTGCCCTCCCCCTTCCGTTCCTTCTTCGTAAGAACCGTCTCCAGCACCCCATTCCTGTATGACGACCTTGCCGAGGTTTCGTCAACCAACGCTGGCAGCTCCAGCTTCTTATGGTACTTCCTCTCGGGGGTGTCGACCGTGATGGTTAGCGTCTTGTCGGTGGCGTATAGCTTGATGTCCTTCTTCTCTACGCCGGGCAGCTCGGCGACCACCTTCACAGTCTTCTCCTCCTCGATGATGTCGACCAGAGGCTCCCTCTGGTCCTGGAGGTTGAGGGGCGGTCGCCCCTCCCCGAGGCCGGGCTTGATGTTGCCGAACTCCCTGATTATGGGCTTGCCTTCTGGGCCGATCTTGACGGAGTAGCCGTAGACGAAGGGGCCGTACTCTCGCCTGACGGTGCCGTTGGGGAGGCGCCGCTCCCTGACCATCTCCCTGGGTACGTACCTCTCCATCTCCTTGAACGTTTCAGCCATCTCCTTCTCCATCTCCTCGATCATCCGCTCGATGTCGGGGAAGAAGAAGGAGCCACGTCGACTCCAGAACCTCTTGAACCAGTCGTCCCAGAACGACGACATCTTTCCACCGTCTCAAAAAAACGGGAGCGCGGCTATTAAAGGTTCTCTGAGACCATCGAACCCCTTAAGAGCGTCGTCCAAAGAGATAGAGGGAGGGGGACTGGCGTGGAGACCCTCCTGGTCGCCTACGGCGAGATAGCGCTCAAGAGCAGGTTCGTGAGGAGCCGCCTCGAGGGCCTCCTGGCGAGACAGATCGGGTTCGTCCTCAACCGAGAGGGGTTCAAGGGCCACCGCGTAATCCGTCGATACGGCAGGCTCTACATCGAAGGCGTCGCTACTCAGGCAGCAGAGGCCGTCGCCGGCGTCTTCGGCGTCGTCTCCGTCATGCCAGCGCTGAGGACCACGTCGGACTTCGAATCGGTGGTTGACCTCGCCGTCGAGGTCGCCTCAGAGAGGATCGGTGAGGGACAATCCTTCGCAGTCAGACCGAAGACCGTCGGAAGCCACCCCTACTCCAGCCGCGACCTCGC
>CAZWKG010000102.1:0-1829 GCA_964634705.1 uncultured Candidatus Bathyarchaeia archaeon
ATATACTCATTTTCGACGTCATCCCTTCGAGTCACAAGTTCACAGCTGAAGCTCATGTCATCCTGACAGGTTAACGAGAAGCCCCCCTCCTCAAGCCTCCTAAGGATCTCCAACTTCCCCTCCAGTCCTTCCAAGTCCACCTGAGAACCAGAGCAAAATGGGACCAACACCTCAATGAAAAAGGCGGTCTCATTTGGAGCGGTAGACCTCGCACCGACGCCTATACTGATCTCGTCGAGCTTCCCCATCGGCTGGTAGGTCTCGCCGTGCTCGGAACCCCTAGCCTCCCTTTCAAGACGATCCCTGTCAATCTCGGCCACGGATCTCAACCCGGACTCCCCCCCATTACTCGTGGGGTTAATCTCCGCCGAACCTTTGGAAGACGGCGATGCCCACGATCACCGTTACGACGCCGACAGCCGCCACCACTAACAGGTCGTTCATGATGACTGGGCTGGACAGGGGTGCCCCCCTCAGGAAGAGGGATGTGAGGGCATCGGTGACGTAGTAGCTCGGGACGAAGCGGGCGACCCCCTTCGCGGCCGGGACGAAGGTCCCTAGGAGCATCTGGGGGAGTATGAAGGCGAAGCTCAGGCCTGTTGCAGCCCCAGAGCTGTCGACCAAGGAGGCTGTGATTAGGCCGAACCCCACGTTGCAGAGGACTAGGAAGAGCACTATCGTCAGGGCGTAGGCTATCCCGACAGCCGACGCCTGGGCCCTGAAGCCCATCAGGCCGGAGACCAGGTAGACGATGGCCACCTGCATGGCGCCCGTGATCAGGTTGGCGATCACTTGGCTCAAGATCACCTCGGAGGAGGAGGCCGGAGTCATATTGATACGCCTTAGGAGCCCCTGCTCCCGCTCCGTGGAGAAGGCCTGGGCGACGAGCATAGTGACGAAGATGGCCGAGTAGGCGAAGATGCCCGGGACCATGTAGTCGAACTGGGAGAGGTGGGAGCTCGCCACCTGGGTCGGAGCCCCAATGGTGAGCGGAAGTGCCACGGTCATGGCCTGCTCCCCGAAGATGGTAACCGCGAGGACCTGCTGAATCATCGGGGGAACAGCGGCGCCGACGATCATTGAGCCTTGGTCGACAGCCAGCCCCAGTGTCGTGTTGACCCAGAGCCATGGCTCCGAGGGGTGAGCTAGGAAGGAGTCGACGCTGTCCCCGAAGTCTACAGGGAGGATGACGACAGCGTCGATCTTCCCCTGCAGCAGGTCGGCGTGGGCGGTCTCGTTGTCCCCGTAGTCCGCGACGACCAGGGCGCCTGTCTCCGAGATGCCCTCCCTGAAGGAGTCCGCCCAGTTCTGGCTAGCAGATGCGTCGAGGTCAACCAAGCCCACAGTGTAAGTCGAGTCCGTGCCCCCTGAACCTAGCCCTCCGAAGGCGGCGCCGAAGGCGACGGTAAGGATCATTGGGAAAAGGAGGGCCATGAATAAGTTAGCGGGCTCCCGCACCAGCTTCTTGAGCTCCTTAACCACCAGCGCGGTTACTATCTGCGTTCTCATCTTCAGACCTCCTCCCTGATCCTCCTCCCGGTGAGCTTGATGAAGACCTCCTCGAGGTTCTCTGCCCCATGCTCCCCCATGAGGGCCGTTGGGGTATCCAGCGCTATGAGCCTCCCGTGGTCGATGATGCCCACCCTGTCCGCGAGGGCCTCGGCCTCCTCGATGTAATGGGTGGTGAGGATGACGGTACTCCCTTTCTCCTTGAGATCTTTGATAAGCCCCCATGTGGCCCTGCGGGACTGGGGGTCCATGCCCACCGTGGGCTCGTCGAGGAAGGCGATCTCGGGGGCGTTGACGAGGGCCATGGCGAGGCTCATCCT
>CAZWKG010000103.1:0-1766 GCA_964634705.1 uncultured Candidatus Bathyarchaeia archaeon
TACAAACCGACGCCGAAGACATTCCCAAAGCGGAGGCTGACCGTATCGAAGCCGTAGTTCTCGTGGTAGGACTCCATCAGCTTCTCGCCGGCAAGCTTGGTTACCCCATATAGGTTGAGCGGGCGTAGAGGATGCTCTTCGTCCACGGGCATCTTCAAAGGCGTCCCGTAGACGGCGGCGCTGGAGCAGAAGACGACCTTCTCGATTTCCAGCCTCCTCGCTGCTTCAAGCAGTTGATGTGTCCCATAGATATTGATGGAGACCGCCTCCTCGGGCCTCTCACTGCACAGGGTCAGTCCCGGGAGGGCTGCGAGGTGCGCCATCGCCTCCACTCCCCCGAACGCCTCCTCTAGGAGCTTCCCATCCCTTATGTCGCCCACGAGGAGTTCCAGCTTTCGGCTCGTCTCAAGCTCCTTCAGGTATCTGTAGTCTCCCCTCATCAGGTTGTCAACGGAGACCACGGAGTCCCCTTCATCGAGGAGGATCTTCACCAGCGTAGACCCGATATAGCCTGCTCCGCCAGTGACAGCTACTCTCATTTAAACCCCTTCAAGGGTTTATAGTCTCATCTTGGTTTTATAAAGGGAAAGGAGGGCTACCTCTTCCAGTAGACGGTCGGCAAGATCCTATCTCTTTTAGCCTCAATGCGATCTTTGAACACCATCAGCTTCGAAATGGTTATCTTCAGTTCTTGGTCGAGGGTGTGTGTTGGCTTGAACCCAAGCTTGTATAGGTTCTCATGATCTGGGTTATAGTAGTGCTCCTCAGCCTCGACCCTCGGATTCTCGATGTTCCAGACCTTCGCCTCGATGCCTAGCTCACCTGCAACCTTCACTACGTGCTCCGCGAGCTCGTTTACGCTGTATGTCTCATCGAACTGGTTGAAGACGCGGTATTCGCCCTCGTCTGGGGGGTTCTCGGTAGCCAATGTGAGGCATTGCATGCTGTCTCTGAGGGCGATGTACCCTCGGGTCTGCCCGCCCTTGCCGTAAGGCGTAAGCTCGTGCCCGATTATTGCCTGGGCGCAGAACCTATTCAGAGCGGTTCCCCAAACCTCGTCGAAGTCGAATCGGGTGAGGAGGTCGTCGTTAACCATGTCATCGGTGACTATGCCGTGGACGACGCCCTGCATTATGTCGGTGCTCCGGAGCCCCCAGATCTTACAGGCGAACATGATGTTATTAGTGTCATGCACCTTCGTCTGGTGATACCAACTCCCAGCCTGCCTCGGGAAGGGCAGCCTATCCTTCCGGCCTCTGTACTCGATCTCGAAGAAGCCCTCAGGGATGTCTATGTTCGGCGTCCCATACTCGCCCATCGTCCCCAGCTTGAGGAGGTGACAATCGGGATCGTGTCTATGCATCGCATAGAGGATGTTGTTGGTGCCTACGATGTTGTTCATCATAGTGTAGTTACAATGCTCCACGTCGATCATGCTGTAGGGTGCACACGGTAACTCGCCTAGGTGTACGATTGTTTCGGGCTTTTCTTTCCTGATCACCAGCTCGGTGAAGTCATAGTGGACGAGGTCGCCCTCATAGAACTCGATCTCCCTTCCAGTCGCCTTCTTGTAGGCCTTGAGCCGCTGCTCAATGGTTCTGATGGGTGTCGCAGACCACGATCCGATCTCCTTGACGTTCCTACGCCTAGAGAAGTTGTCAACCCCGCAGACCTCGTGACCCCTCCCGATTAGGTACATGGCTAGGGTCCAGCCGAGGTAGCCGTCCATCCCCATTATCATGACTTTCAAGATCCTTCACCTAGTT